>NZ_JBZYWI010000236.1:0-2636 GCF_058932755.1 Quadrisphaera sp. DVD1 | reverse complement strand
GGAAGTCGGGCAAGCGCTCCCTGCCGGGGGAGACCACCCGGCTGTGGATCGGCCTCGGGAAGACCACCGGCGTGCGCCCCCAGGACCTCGTGGGAGCGATCGCCAACGAGTCGAGCCTGAGCGGCAAGCAGATCGGCGCGATCCAGGTCAGCGAGCGGTTCTCCCTCGTCGAGGTGCCGGCGAGCTCCGCGGACGACGTCGTCGAGGCCCTGCGCGGCAGCATCATCCGCGGGCGCAGGGCCACCGTGCGGCGCGAGCGCGACGACCGCGGCTGAGCCACCGGGGTCGTCGCCGCTCCTCCCGTGCTCGGGGGCTCAAGGCCGGTGGGCCCGTGCCGATGCAGTCGGGGATGGCACCGGCTCGCGGTGCCCGCCGACCGGCCGACGCGCCCCCGGCACGGACGAGGAGCACCTGATCGAGATGGCTCGGACCACCCGCCTGCGAGGCGCCTTCAGCAACCGACCGGTCGCCCAGCGCGTGGCCGCCTCCGTCGTCCTCGGCCTGGTCGCCACCGGCGCCGTGGCCGGCGTCGCGCTGACCCAGCTCGCCGAGGCGCGCGACGCCGCGTCGGAGATCCGCTCGGTCTCCGACGTCCAGGAGCAGGCCCTGCAGCTGCGCACCATGCTGGAGCAGGCGCGCTTCTCCGGCACCATCGCCTCCTGGGTCCCCGCCCCGCCGGAAGCGGGCCTGGGCGACGCGTACCTCGCCGATGCGGTGGCCGTTGACGAGCTGCTCGCCGGCCACCAGGCCGCGGTGTCGCCAGCCGAGCGCGAGCGGATGCAGCCGCTCGTCGACGCCTGGGAGCAGTGGAAGGCCGCCGAGGCGACGCTCATCGCCACCGGGCAGGCTGGCGACGTGGTCACCGGCTCCACGGTCTACACCGAGCAGAGCCTGCCGGCCTGGGACGCCCTCGACGCGCTGCTGGACGCCAACTCCACGGCGAACGCCGAGGCCGCTGCGGACGCCGCGGCCGGGGCGCAGGACGCCTACGAGCGCGGTCGCCTCTTCGTCCTGGGGATCTCCGCGGTCGGCGGCCTGCTGGCCCTCGCGCTCGGCCTCGTGGTCTCGCGCGGCATCACCCGCCCCGTCAAGGAGGTCGGCCGCGTGCTGGCCGCCCTGCGCGAGGGCGACCTGACCCAGGAGCCCGCCGTGCACAGCGACGACGAGCTGGGCCGGATGGCCGGCGCGCTGCGCGAGGCCGTGGCCTCGATCCGCCAGACCCTGCGCGGAGTGGGAGAGAGCTCGGGCTCCCTGGCCGCCGCCGCGGAGCAGATGGCCGCGACCTCCGCCTCGATCGCCGACTCCGCCCAGGAGTCCGCCGCCCAGGCCGGGGTGGTCTCCTCAGCCGCCGGCGAGGTGGCCCGCAACGTGCAGACCGCGGCGGCCGGCGGCGAGCAGATGGGCGCCTCGATCCGCGAGATCGCCCAGAACGCCAACGACGCCGCGCGCGTGGCCGCCGAGGCCGTGCAGGTCGCCGAGACCACCACCGCGACCGTGACCACGCTGGGGGAGTCCAGCCGGGAGATCGGCGACGTCGTCAAGGTCATCACCTCGATCGCCGAGCAGACGAACCTGCTCGCGCTCAACGCGACCATCGAGGCGGCCCGGGCCGGGGAGGCCGGCAAGGGCTTCGCGGTCGTCGCCAACGAGGTCAAGGAGCTCGCGCAGGAGACCGCACGGGCGACGGAGGACATCGGCCGCCGGGTGCACGCGATCCAGGGCGACACCTCCGGCGCGGTGGAGGCGATCGGCCGGATCAGCGAGATCATCGCCCGGATCAGCGACTTCCAGACCACCATCGCCAGCGCCGTGGAGGAGCAGACCGCGACGACGAACGAGATGTCGCGCTCGGTCTCCGAGGCCGCGGGCGGCGTGGGGGAGATCGCCACGAACATCACCGGCGTGGCCGCTGCCGCGCGCGGCACGACCGAGGGCGTCACGCAGTCGCAGGAGGCCGTGGCCGAGCTGGCCCGCATGTCGAGCGAGCTGCAGACCCTGGTCGGCCGCTTCCAGTACTGACGCCGGGCGCGCCGCCGCTCACGCCCCCGTCCGGGCCTCCTCCTCGGAGGGCTCGGACGGGGGCGTGATGCGTCCGGCCAGCACGACGACCACGAGCGCGGCCGCCACGAGCAGCCAGAGGGCCCCGCGCAGGCCGACCACCCCGGCCAGCGCCCCGATCAGCGGCGGGCCGATGAGGAAAGCGGGCCACTGCCCCACGACGACGACGGCGATCCCCTGCCCCGGCGCGGTGCCGGGCTGGTCGCCCGCGATGCCGAACACGGTCGGGATCACGCAGGCCGCCCCGAGCCCGAGCAGGGCGAACCCGGTGAACGCCGCTGCCGGCGTCCCGGCGACGAGGGCCAGCGCCAGGCCGACCGCGGCCAGCGCCGCCGAGGCGCGCACGGCGCCGGCCCGCCCCAGCCGCTGGACCGCACGGTCACCGCCGAGACGGCCCACGGTCATGGCCAGGGAGAAGCAGACCAGGGTCGCCGCGCCGGCGGCCGCTCCGGCGCCCAGGGCGTCGGAGGTGTACAGCGCGCTCCACTGCACGGCCGAGCCCTCGATGAGGGAGGCCAGCAGGGCGACGGCGGCGAGCAGCGCCAGCTGCGGGGTCACGCGGGCGCGTCCCGACGGGC
>NZ_JBZYWI010000235.1:0-2671 GCF_058932755.1 Quadrisphaera sp. DVD1 | reverse complement strand
GGCGGCGCCCGCCAGCAGCCGGGAGACGCCGTCCAGGCCGTCGGCCCGCCAGACGTCCCACAGCGCCGGCAGCTCCCAGGCGCCGGTGGCGCGCAGGGACACCCCGCGCGGGCCGGTGCGGCGCAGCTCCCCGCGCACGAGCAGCAGCCAGGAGCCGAAGACGGTGGCGGCGTAGGGGCCCTGGGCGTCCTCGAAGAAGGTGGCGTCCAGCGGGCCGGTGGCGTCGTCGAGGGTGAGGAAGACCACCCGGCGCCCGGAGCGGATCGGCGGGGTCTGGGTGGCCACCTTCACCCCCGCGACCAGCAGCTCGCTGCGGCTGCGGCGGGCCATGAGGTCGCGGCTGCGGGTGGTGCCCAGGGCCTGGAGCAGCGGGGCGTAGAAGTCCAGCACGTGCCGGCTGGCGTCCAGGCCCAGCACCTCCAGCTCCGCGCGCACCCGCTCGGCGCCGGTCATCTCCGGCAGGCCGCTCGCCGCCACCTCGTGCGGGGCGTCGTCGAGGTCGAGGGCGAGCTGGACCGGCTGGGACGCCGCGGCGAGGGCCAGCGCCGGGGCCTGCGACTGCCGCGCGGCCGCCATCCGCACGTCGAGCCCTCCGCCCTCGGCCCCTCCCCCGTGGTCAGGGGATCGCGGAACGCTCCGGGGGGCGGCGCGGCGAGCGCCGCGGTCGACCGCGCGCCGGTGGCGGTCGAGCTCGGCGACCTGCAGCAGCAGGTCGCGGCGGGTCACCGCGCCGCGCCGGCGCACCGGCGCGGCCGAGCCGAGCCCGTACAGCGCGTCGAGCGCGCCGGTCACCACGAGGCGCTCGGCCACCGGCCGGCTGGGCCGCGCCCGCTCCCACAGGTCGGCCAGGGAGGCGTAGGGCTGCCCGGCCACGATCCGCTCCACCTCGGCCTCGGAGATGCCCTTGACCTCGGCGAGGGACAGCCGGATCCCCCAGCCGCGCGCGTCCGGCACCGCGGCGTCCAGCCGGTAGCCCGGCGCCAGCGGGCCCCAGCGCACCCCCGGCCGCGCCGCGAGCACCGGCGCCGGGCCGGCCGCCTGGTCGCCGTCGGCCACGCGCTCGACCCGGTAGACGGCCCCGGAGGCGTTGACGTCCAGGCCCAGGACGGCGATGCCGAGGTTGCGGGCGTCGTCGAGGATCAGCCGCTTGGGGTACATGCCGGGGTCGTGGGTGAGCACGCCCGCCAGGAACGCCGCCGGGTGGTGGGTCTTGAGCCAGGCCGACTGGTAGGTGGGCAGCGCGAAGGCCGCCGCGTGGGCCTTGCAGAAGCCGAACGAGGCGAAGGCGCGCAGCACCTCCCAGATCCGGTCGACGTCGGCCGGCGCGAAGCCGCGGGCCGCGGCCAGCGGGCGCCACCACGCCTCCACCTCCGCCTGGCCCTCGCGCGAGCCCAGCGCCCGGCGCACCTCGTCGGCCTGCGTGAGCGACACCCCGGCGGTCTCCGCGACGATCTTGAGCACCTGCTCGTGGAAGACCACCACCCCGCAGGTCTCGACCAGGGCCTCGGCCAGGCGGGGGTGCAGCAGGTCCGGGGGCGACCAGCCCTGCCGGGCGGCGAGGAACGGGGTGACCATGTCCGACTTCACCGGCCCCGGCCGGAACAGGGAGATGTCCGTGACGAGGTCGGCGAAGTGCTGCGGGGCGAACTTGCCGACCAGCTCGCGCTGGCCCGGGGACTCGATCTGGAAGCAGCCCAGCGTCCGGGTGGAGCGGATGAGCCGGAACGTCGCCTCGTCGTCCAGCGGGACGGCGTCGAGGTCGATCCGCTCGCCCTCGGTGCGCTCCACCTCCGCCGTGGCGTGCGCCATCGCCGACTGCATCCGGATGCCCAGGACGTCGAGCTTGAGCAGCCCGAGGACCTCCACGTCCTCCTTGTCGAACTGGCTCATCGGGAAGCCGAGCCAGCTGGCCTCCACCGGGGTGCGGTCCTGCAGGCTCGCGTCGGAGAGCAGCACCCCGCACGGGTGCAGCGCCACGTGGCGGGGCAGGCCGTCGAGGCGCTCGACGAGGTCGTAGAGCAGGTCGAGGCGCTGCGAGGCCAGGCCGGAGGCGCGCAGCTCGGGCAGGTCGGCGAGCGCCGCGCGGGCGTCGCGGGCGCGGATGTGGGGGAAGGCGGTGGCGATCGCGTCGACCTCGCGCGGGGCCATCCCCAGGGCGGCGCCGACGTCGCGGACGGCGTGGCGCACCCGGTAGGTGTCCATCATCGAGACGGCGGCCACCCGCTCCCCGCCGAAGCGCTCCAGCACCCGCTCGTAGACCTCGGTGCGCCGGGCGGACTCCACGTCGAGGTCGATGTCGGGCAGCTCGGCGCGCGCGGTGGTCAGGAAGCGCTCCATGAGCAGCCCGTGGGCCATCGGGTCGATCCCGGAGATGCCCAGCAGGTGGTTGACGAGGCTGCCGGCGCCGGAGCCGCGGGCCGCCACCCGCACGCCCGTGGCGCGCACCAGGTCGCACACGCCGGCGACGGTGAGGAAGTAGGTCGGGTAGCCGAGCTGGGCGATCGTGCTCAGCTCGTCCTGCAGCCGGGTGCGGACGGCGCGCAGGTGCGCCTCGCCGGCACCGGGGTAGCGGGTGGGGACGGCGGCCTCGCACCGCGCGCGCAGCACGGCGTCGGCGTCGGTGCCGGGAGCCAGGCCGAGCACCTCCGGCTCGGGCAGGTGCACGCTGCCG
>NZ_JBZYWI010000234.1:0-2707 GCF_058932755.1 Quadrisphaera sp. DVD1 | reverse complement strand
GGCGGGCGCGGCGGCGGCGCAGGGCGCGGCGCCCGCCGGCGAGGACGGCGTCGAGGTCGAGGCGAGGCGGCGGCGCTCCTTCGCCCAGAGCGGCCAGGCCGTCGCGCAGCCGGTGTTCCAGCAGCTCGGTCTCGCGGTCGTCCCGAGCCACTCAGACCCCTCCCGCCGTCGGTGCGGGCGCGGGCGGCCTCTGCCCCGCCGTCCCCGGCCCGGTCTCGCGGCCGGTGCGGGCGCGCAGGCGCCGCAGCGCGTCGTGGCACTGGCGCTTGACCGTGCCGGGCGAGACGTCGAGGAGGTAGGCCACCTGCTCCACCGGGCGGTCCTCCAGGTAGCGCAGCACGACGACGGCGCGCTGGCGCGGGGGCAGGGACGCCAGCAGCTCGCGGACCTCGAGGCGGTCGGCGACCTCGTCGTCCACCCGGCCCGCGGTGGCGCCGGCGCGCTCGGGCGCGTCCCCCGGCTCGGCCCACGAGGTCTCGCGGTGGCGCCACAGGCGGCGGTTCTCGGTGAGGTAGAGCCGCGTCAGGACGCGGCGGGCGTAGGCGTCGGGGTCGTCGACGTGCCCCAGGCGCGGCCACCGGGCGTACATGCGCTCCAGGGTCGCCTGCACCAGGTCGTCGGCGTGGTGCCAGTCGCCGCAGACGAGGTAGCCCACCCGGCGCAGCCCGGGCGCAGCGGACGCGGCGAAGGCGGTGAAGGCGCTGTCGCGTCCGCTCACCGCACCCCCTCCGCGCGCCGGCCGGCCCGCCGGGGCCCGCGCCCCCCGGTCGTGCCCCCGATCGTGCCAGGTGAGGGGCTCGTCGAGGAGCACCACGAGCAGCCCGCCGCCCTCAGGCGCCGTCCTCGGCGGGGACCAGCTCCACCGTGCCGCGCGCGGTGCGCCGGACCACGGCCCGGCCGGTCGGGAAGAGGTCGAGCGCGCTCGGGGGCAGCTGCACCCGGCCGGTGGAGTCGATCACCGCCGTCGCCTCCGCGCGCCCCTGGTGCTGCTCGCTGGAGAGCACCCCGTGCCGCAGCAGCACGACGCGGTCGGCCGCCGCCACCGCCCGCGGGTCGTGCGTGGACAGGACCACGCAGCTGCCGAGCCGCGCGCACCGCTCCAGCTCGGCCAGCACCAGCGCCGCGGAGGTGTCGTCGAGCTCGGCGGTGGGCTCGTCCGCGACCAGCACCGCCGGTGCCCCCGTGACGGCCATGGCGACCACGAGCCGCTGCTGCTCCCCGCCGGACAGCGCCCCGGGACGGGCGTCGGCCCGCGCGCCCAGCCCCACCCGCTCCAGGGCCTCCTGCGGGTCGTCCCCGCTCCTGCGCACCGCGGCGACCTCGGCCAGGTGGTCGCTCGCGCTCAGGTGCGGGTAGAGGCCGTGCGTGGGCCGCTGGGGCACCCACGCCACGTGCGTGCGCCGCAGGAGCCGCAGCCTCGCCGCGCCCAGCCCGGAGGTGGGCTCCCCGCCCAGGAGCACCTCCCCGCCGCTGGGCCGCTCGCGCAGGGCCAGCACCTCCAGCAGCGTGGACTTCCCGCTGCCGGAGGGGCCCACGACCGCCGTGAGCGACCCCCGGGTGAAGGAGGCGTCCACCCCGCGCAGGGCGTGGACCTCCCCGGTGGGCGAGCGGTGGATGCGGACCAGCCCGGAGCAGCGCACGGCCTCGGTGCCCCGGGCGCCGCGGGTGGTGGTGTCCGTCGTCGTCATCGCCGTGCGCTCCTCGCCGTGGTGCGGATGGTCCTCGTGGCCGGGCGCGGCGGTCCCACCGCCTCACTCGGCACCCCGCAGCACCTCCTCGTCGCGCCTGGAGCGGGAGACCGCCAGGACCACCGCGGCGGCGGCCAGCCAGGCCAGGAGGGCGAGCGCAGCCGTGCCCGCCACCGCGCCGACCGGCATCACCGCTGCGAGCTCCGGGCCGATCGACGGGGCGGGGTCCAGCAGGCGGGCGGCCAGGGGCCGCAGCGCCGCGACCGCGGCGACGGCCAGCACCAGGCCCGCGGCCACGAGGACGGCGGCCTCCAGCAGCAGGGCGACGACCGGCCCGCGGCGGCCCAGCCCCGTGCGGCTCAGCAGCACGCCCGCGGCGCGCGCCCGGGCGGCGCCGCGCTCGGCCGACAGCCCCATCACCAGCGCGGCCACCAGCGCCACGGCGACCGCGAGCGCCAGCTGGTAGCCGCGCACCAGGCGCCACGAGGCGAAGGCGGGGTCGGTCGCGATCCGCTCGCGGGTCTGCACCCGCGCGTCGCCCGCGCCGAGGCGGTCCAGGTCGGCGGTGACCTGCTCCAGGGAGCGGGAGGACCACAGCGCCACCCGGGCGTCGTGGGCGCGCGGAGCGCCGTCCAGGGGGCGGGTGCGGGGGTCCACGGGCAGCTGGGGCAGGTAGGCGTCGGAGGGCAGGACCACCAGGGCGTGGTCGCCGTCGCCCTCCTGGCCGGGGAAGTGCTCGACCGCCCCGACGACGCGCACCAGCACGCTGTCCCCGTCCTGCCTGAGGGTGAGCTCGTCCCCGGTCCGGTGACCCGCCAGGCCCGCCACCAGCACGGGCACGGGCACGGGCACGCGCTCCTGGCCGGCGGCCCGGGCCTCGACGGCGACGCGCTCCTGCCGCTCCAGCTCGGGCAGCAGGTCGCGGCCGGGGCGCAGGTCGCCGTCGGGGGCGCCCCAGGCGGCGCCGTCGGCGAACGTCGCGGGGTCGACGACGAGCAGGTCGGCCAGCTCGTCGGTGC
>NZ_JBZYWI010000233.1:0-2737 GCF_058932755.1 Quadrisphaera sp. DVD1 | reverse complement strand
CGCCGCGCCGTCTGTGCTGCCGCCGGCGTGGTCGTGGCAGAGTGGGAGGCCGAGCGCGAGGCGGCCCGCACCACCGGGCTCGACCCGGCGAGCGGCACGGCGCTCGGCCCCCACCGCACCCTCGCCGGAGGCACCCGATGAGCCTGCTGGTCGTGGGCATGTCCCACCGCACCGCGCCGATCTCGCTGCTCGAGCGCGCCGCCCTCGACGGCACCGGCGCCCGCGAGCTCGCCGCCGGGGCCTGCGACTCCGGCGCGGCGGCCGAGGCCGTCGTGCTCGCCACCTGCAACCGGCTCGAGCTCTACGCAGAGGTCGACGCCTTCCACGCCGGCGTCCAGGGCCTGTCCGCGGCGATCGCCGAGCGCACCGGCGTTCCGCTGGCCGACCTCGGCGAGCACCTGTACTTCCACCACGGCGACGCGGCGGTCGCCCACCTGTTCACCGTCGCCAGCGGCCTGGACTCGATGGCGCTCGGGGAGTCGCAGGTGCTCGGCCAGGTGCGCGCGGCGCTGCGCCGCGGCCAGGAGGACGGCACCGCCGGCCGCACCCTGGACCACCTGCTGCAGCGCGCTCTGCGGGTGGGCAAGCGCGTGCACACCGACACCGGCCTCGCCCGCGCCGGGCACTCCCTCGTCGAGGCGGCCCTGGCCGGCGCCGAGGACGTCGTCGGCGACCTCGCCGGCGCCAGCGCCCTCGTCGTCGGGGCCGGCTCGATGAGCGCCCTGGCGGCCACCACGCTGCACCGCGCGGGCCTGCGCCGGATCACCGTGGCGAACCGCACCGCCGCGCGCGCCGAGCGCCTGGCCGAGGCGGTCGGCGGCGACTGGGTGCGCCTCGGCGACGCGGACGCCGTGCGCTCGGCGCTCGCCCGCGCCGACGTCGTCGTCTCCTGCACCGGCGCGGTCGGCCACGTGCTGGACGCCGACCTCGTCGGCGCCGCCCGCGCCGAGCGGGCCGCCACCGCGGGTGCCGCGCCGGGGCGGGCCGCTCCCCAGCTGCTCGTCGACCTGGCCCTGCCGCGCGACGTCGACCCCGCGGTCAACGAGCTGCCGGGCGTGGTCGTCGTCGGGCTGACCGAGCTGCGCGAGCGCCTCACCGGGGCCGGTGCGCTGGACGGCGGCGACGCCGAGGCCGCCGTCCTGGCCGCCCGGGCGATCGTCGAGGAGGAGGTGGCGGGGTACCAGGCCAAGCGCCGCGCGGCCGCCGTGGCCCCCACCGTCACCGCGCTGCGCTCGCTGGCCTCGGACGTCGTGGACGCCGAGCTGTCCCGGCTGCGCTCGCGCCTCGGTGCGGACGCCGACCCGCGGGTCGCCGCCGAGGCCGAGCTCGCCGTGCACCGCGTGGTGGAGAAGCTCCTGCACACCCCGACCGTCCGGGTGAAGGCGCTGGCCGCCGGCAGCGAGCACGGCGCCTCCTACGCCCTCGCCCTGCGCGAGCTGTTCGGGCTGCGCGACGCCGGCCCGGCCCCCGCGGCGAGGAGCCTCGGACCGGTCGGCCCGCTGGCCGCCGGCGACCTCGGCGCAGCGCGCACGGTCGCCGACGTGCTGCGCGCCGTCCCCACCGCCGAGGGGGGCGCCGCGTGAGCGCCGCAGCGGCACCCGGCCAGCGCCCGCTGCTCCTGGGCACCCGCCGCAGCGCGCTCGCCCGCACCCAGAGCGAGCACGTGGCCCAGGCCCTGCGCGAGCTCAGCGGCCGGGCCGTCGAGCTGGTCGAGGTGGTCACCACCGGCGACGTCTCGCGGGCCCCGCTGAGCGCCATCGGCGGCACGGGCGTGTTCGTCTCCGCGCTGCGCGACGCCCTGCTGGAGGGCCGCGTCGACCTCGCCGTCCACTCCCTCAAGGACCTGCCGACCGCTCCGGCCCCCGGCCTGGCCCTGGCCGCGGTCCCGCCGCGGGAGGACCCCCGCGACGTGCTCGTCGCCGTCGGCGGCGCCCGCCTGGAGGAGCTGCCGGCCGGCGCCCGGATCGGCACGGGCTCGCCCCGGCGCGCGGCCCAGCTGCGCGCCGCGCGCCCCGACCTCGAGGTGGTCGACGTGCGGGGCAACGTCGACACCCGCCTGCGCCTGGTCGCCGACGGCCGGCTCGAGGCCGTCGTCCTGGCCGCCGCCGGACTGGCCCGCCTCGGCCGCTCGACCGAGGTGTCGCAGGTGCTCGAGCCCGAGGTCGTCCTGCCCGCGCCCGGCCAGGGCGCGCTCGCGGTCGAGTGCCGCGCCGACGACGCCGCCGCCCTGGCCGCCTGCGCGCTGCTGGAGCACCCGGCCACCCGCGCTGCGGTCACCGCCGAGCGCGCGCTGCTCAGCGCCCTGGAGGCCGGCTGCACCGCTCCGGTGGGCGCGCTGGCGCAGATCGGCGAGGATGGCGTCCTGGGGCTGCGCGCCCTGGTCGCCTCCGCCGACGGGTCCACCCGTCTGGCGCGCTCCGGCACCGCGCAGCCCGCACGCGCTGCAGCCCTCGGCGCCGACCTCGCCCGACACCTCCTCGCCGACGGCGCTGCCGCTCTGGCCGACCTGCCTGCTCGACCCACTTCCCACCAGGACGACACGGCGGCCGGTCCGCCGGAGAGGGTGCACCCGTGACCCCGCCCACCAGCCCCACCACCAGCTCGACTCCGGTGACCGCCGCCCCCGGCAGCGTCGCCTTCGTCGGCACCGGCCCGGGCGACCCGGGCCTGCTGACGCTGCGGGCGGCCGAGCTCATCGCGGCGGCCGACGTCGTCGTGCTCGACCGCCGCAGCGCCG
>NZ_JBZYWI010000232.1:0-2806 GCF_058932755.1 Quadrisphaera sp. DVD1 | reverse complement strand
GCGCGCCTCGGCCGAGACCACGGCGGTGAGCTGGTCGGAGGCCTCGGCGTGCGCCTCGGCCGCCACCTCCACCTGGTGCTCGAGCTCCTCGACCTCGGCGCGCAGGGCGCTGGCGCGCTCCGCGGCGCTCGCGGACGAGGCGGGGGAGCCGGGGGTGGGGTCGGCGGCCGCCGGGGCGGCGGGCAGCGCGAGCGGGGCCGTCAGGGCCAGGGCGAGGGCACCGGTGAGGAGGGCGGCCGCCAGCCCGCGCAGGGGCCGGCGCCGGGCCGGGGGCTGCGCGCGGTCGTCCACCCCGCGGGCATCGGCGCCCGGGCGCCCGACCTTGACCCCCGGGGGAGCACGGGTCAGCGCGGGTCAGCGGCGGGTGAGGCGCCTCATCAGCGGCTGGACCTCCTCGACGTGCAGCAGCCGCAGCGCGGCGCCGTAGACGGCGACGACCACCGTCCCGGCCACGACGGCGACCGCGAGGCCGCCGGGACGGCCGGAGTCGAGCAGGCCGTCCATCGGCACCGCGACCGCGAGACCGGCCAGCGCGGCGGCCAGGCCGGCCACGGCGAGGCGCACGTGGGTGCGCAGGACGCGACGGCCGTCCAGGGAGCCGAGCCGGCGGTGCAGCCGGACGGCCGCGAAGGAGGCCCCGGCCACCTGGCCGCAGACCATCGCGGCGGCGACGCCGACGACGCGGTCCTCCGGGGCCAGGAGCAGGCCCGCGAGGAGCGCTCCGGCGGCCCAGACCGCGGTGGCGACGCACTGCACGAGGAAGGGGGTGCGGGCGTCCTCGAACGCGTAGAAGGCGCGCTGCAGCAGGTACGAGGCGCTGAACGGCACGAGCGCGAGGGCCATCGCCGCGATGACCCGGCCGACCGCGCGGCCCTGCTCGGGGTCGGTGCCCGCGATGACCACGCCGGCCGCGCCCGACAGCACCAGCAGGCCCGCCGAGGCCAGCACGCTCGCCACGCCGATGGTCCGCGCGCCGCTGGAGACGTCGGCGCGGACCGCCGCGACGTCGCCGGCCACGGCGGCGCGGCTCATGCGCGTGAACAGCGCCGTGACGACCGAGACCGCGACGAGGGAGTGCGGGAGCATGAAGGCGAGGTAGGCCAGGCCCCACGCGGCGTACCCCGGGGCGCTGGGGTACCGCTCGGCGTCGACGGAGGCCGAGACGTTCGTCACGGCCAGGAAGCCGACCTGGCCCACGACGAGGGCGGCGAAGGTCCAGCCGGCGGTGCGCCCGGCGCTGCGCAGGCCCATCCCGCGCAGGCCGAAGCGGGGCCGCAGCCGCACCCCCGCGCGGCGCAGCGGCACGAGCAGCACGAGCGCCTGCGCCGCGACGCCGAGGGTGGCGGTGCCGGCGAGCAGGGCGACCTGGCCGCCGCTCCACGCCTGGGGCGCCACCGCGGTGCTCGTCGTCCCCTGGGTGCCGAAGGCGAGGACGAAGGCGCCGAGGCCCACCAGCGCGACGACGTTGTTGACCACGGGCGCCCACATGTACGGGCCGAAGCTGCCGCGGGCGTTGAGCACCTGGCCCAGCAGCGTGTAGAGGGCGTAGAAGAAGACCTGCGGCAGGCACCAGGCGGCGAAGGCGACGGTGAGGGCGCGCTGGGGGCCGGAGTAGTCGTTGGCGACCGCCCACACGATCGCCGGCGCGGCGAGGACGAGGACGGCGGTGACGGCGGCGAAGAAGAGCACCGCGGCGGTGACGAGGCGGTCGAGGTACTCCGCACCGCCGTCCGGGCGCGCCATCGCCCGCACCACCTGCGGCACGAGGACGGCGTTGAGCACCCCTCCGGCGATGAGCAGGTAGAGGTTGTTCGGGACGGTGTTCGCGTAGCCGAAGGCGTTGGCCACCGGCAGGGTGCCGCCGATGACGGCCACGAGGACGCCGGCGCGCACCAGGCCCAGCACGCGGGAGAGCGCCGTCCCGGCCGCCATCACCGAGCTCGAGCGCAGCAGGGAGCCGCCGCGCGCGGCGGTGGCTCCGGTCGGCGTCGGCGTCTCAGCCACGGGGGGCTCCTCCTGGGTCGGCGGGCTGCTCGGGGGCGGCGGCGTGCGTGCGTCCGCCTGCGCGGCCCCGGCGGACGGTGCGCACGAGGCCGGCCACGAGCACCACGCCGAGGAGCACCGCGACGGCCGTGACGCCGCGCCCCTCCCAGTCCGCGCGCACCCGGACCTCCAGCGGCACCGGGCGGCCGAGGCTCACGCCGTCGGGCGTGGTGACGAGCACGTCGAGCTCGGTGTCGCCGCTGGCGACCGCCCGCACCGGCAGCTCCACGCGCTGGGCGCCGGCCCCGGCCGCCAGGACGACCTCGACCGGGTCCTCGGGGACCAGGCGCAGGCTCGACGAGCGCAGCGACACGACCACCCGGACGTCCTGGTCCAGGGTGTTCTCCAGCGTCACCGGCAGCACCACCTGCGAGGCGATCACCGTCACGGCGCTGCCGGGCACCACGGCGACCCCGGCGTCGACCGCGCCGGCCGCCGCGGAGTAGGACGCCAGCTGCTGGCGCCAGGCCTCGAGGTCCGGGCGCCAGGCGGAGGAGGTGGCCGCCACGGCCCCCTCCTCGGCCAGGCGCAGGCGCGGCTCGGGGTCGGTCAGCGCGCTGGCCACCTCCCTCACCCGGCCCAGGGCCCGCTGCGCCTGCTGCAGCCCGTCGGCCGGCAGGGCGCCGTCGGCGGGGGCCTCGTCGGGCAGGCGCAGCTGGGCGGCGGCGGGCGTGGAGAGCAGGTCCGCCAGGGACTGCGCGCGCACCCACGGCGCGCCGCGCAGGGCGGCGAGCACGGACTGGGCCGCCGCGGGGGAGGGGTC
>NZ_JBZYWI010000231.1:0-2827 GCF_058932755.1 Quadrisphaera sp. DVD1 | reverse complement strand
GGCCGTGGCGGCCCCGCGGGAGGCCAGCTCCACCGCGCGGCGCATGGCGCGCTCCTCGGCGTCCTCCACCCGTCTGCTCCCGTCCTCGGTCCCGGAGCGGGCTCCCGGGGGCGAGGAGGGTGGCGCGAGGAGGGCACGGCGGGACCGTGCGCCGGGGTGCGGGCGTCGCGCCGCAGGGTGCGGCGGCCGTCGGCGGCGCGCGTCCGCCGCGTGCCGCCTCCCCTCCGGACTCTCACCGTCGGTCCCGGAGTTCCACCGGGTCAACCGGCCGCAGGTTCACGGCCGGGTCGCGGACTGTGACCGCCGGCTCGGACTTCCACCGACCCCGGGGCACGCGTCGTACGCCTCCAGTGTGCCACTCGCGCCCGGGGGCGCCGCCCGACCGGCGCGGCCGTCCCGGCGGTGGTCACCGGCCCAGCAGCGACACCCCGGCGTAGGCCACGCCCGCGACCAGCGTCCAGCTGGTCAGGCCGAGGACGAGGGCGCGTCCCCCGGTGCGCCGCAGCACCCGCCAGTGGATGCCGGTGCCGAGGCCGACCAGGGCGGCGACGAGGAGCACCTGCTGCACCCGCTCCGCGACGTCGAGCGCACCGGCCGGGAGGGCCCCGGTGCTGGAGAGCGCGATCGCCGCGAGGAACCCCACGACGAACAGCGGCAGGACCGGCGGACGGCGTCCGTCACCGGCCCCGGTGCCGGTCCCGGTGCCGGCCGCGCGGTGGCGGGCGAGGGCGACCCCCGCCACGAGCGGCGCCAGCAGCACCACGCGGGAGAGCTTGACCACCACAGCGGTCGTCAGCGCCCCCGGCACGCGGTCGGCGGTGGCGACCGTCTGCCCGACGTCGTGCACGCTCGCGCCCACCCAGCTGCCGAAGGCCGCCGGGCCCAGCCCGAGCGGGCCGCGCAGCAGCGGCAGGACGACGATCGCGAGGCTCCCGCACAGGGTCACGAGCGCGATCGCCACCGCCGTGTCGTCCTCGTCGCCGTCGGCGACCTCCGCCATCGCCGCCACGGCCGAGGCGCCGCAGATCGAGAAGCCGGTGGCGACGAGCAGCGACCTCGCCCGCGGCACGCCGAGGAGCCGGCCGAGCAGGCGGGTGCCGGTGAAGGTCACCGCGACGGTGACCACCACGACGGCGAGCCCCCCGAGGCCGAGGCCGCGCAGCTCGGGCAGGGCCAGCTGCAGGCCCAGCAGCACCACGGCGGTGCGCAGCAGCCGGCGCGACGCCACGCCGGTGCCCGGGCGCAGCGCCGGGCGGTGCAGGCCGAGGTTGGCCGCCACCGCGCCCAGGACCACCGCGACGGTGGAGGGGTTCAGTCCCGGGAGGGCGCGCGCGAGCGCGAAGGCGGCCGCCGTGGCGAGGGCCACGGCCAGCAGGCCCGGCAGCGCCGCCCGCCCCCCGAGGACGGCCCCGAGCCTTCCGGGGGTGGTCAGGAGCGCCGGCCGCGGTGTCATGCCCACGACGATGGCGCCCGCCGCTCCGGCGGTGGTCACCGGCCCTGCGCGCGAGGCCCCGGCGGCCCGGCCGGGCCCGCGAGTTGCCGCAGCGGCAAGAGGGCTGGGTGCAGGACCGGCGCGGCGGCCACGATGCCTCCATGACCGATGCCGTGGACCTCACCCCGGGTGCCGAGGACTGGGACGCCCGCTACGCCACCGCCGAGCGGGTCTGGAGCGGCGAGCCGAACGGCGCGCTCGTCGCCGAGGTCGCCTCCCTGGCCCCCGCCCGCGCCCTCGACGTCGGCTGCGGGGAGGGCGCGGACGCCGTGTGGCTCGCCCGCCGGGGGTGGCGGGTCACCGCGCTCGACGTCTCGCGCGTCGCCCTGGACCGGGCGGAGCGGCACGCCGCCGAGGCGGGCACCTCCGTCACCTGGGTGCACGCCGGGCTCGTGGAGGCGGGCCTGCCGGCCGGCTCCTTCGACCTCGTCTCCGCGCAGTACCCGGTGCTGCTGAAGACCCCGGACGCGGTGGCCGAGCGCACGCTCGTCGACCTCGTCGCGCCCGGCGGGACGCTCCTCGTGGTCCACCACGCCCTCGACCACCAGCACCACACCGGCGGGTTCGACCCGGCGCTGTACGCGCTCCCCGCCGACGTCGCGGCGCTGCTCGACGACGGGTGGCAGGTCGAGGTCGACGAGCGCCGCCCCCGGTCGGTCACCGGCGGGGGCGGCGCCCACCACGTGGAGGACCTCGTGCTGCGCGCCGTCCGCCGCTGAGGCCCAGCCGTCAGCCCTGGGGAGGAGGCGCGGGCGCCGACGTCCCGACCACGGGCTGACGCAGCAGCGGGCCACCGGGCGCCAGCCTGGGGCCATGAGCGCTCTCGCCCCCGCCACGGCACGCCCGCCCCGCTCCGCGCGCTCCGTGACCGACGGGGGCGCCGCGCGGCTGCTCGGCCTCGCCGTCCTGGCGGGCGTGGCGTGGGGCGCGGCCACCTCCGGCCTGCAGACGGTGCTGCCCTGGCCCTTCGCCGGGCTGGCGAACGCGGTCGGCCCCTGGGTCGTCCCGGCGTTCCTCGTCGGCGCCCTCAGCCGGCGTCCCTGGGTCGCCGTCGCCGCGGGAGTGCTCGTGTGCTGCGGCGAGGTGGGCGGGTACTACGCCACCTCCGCGCTGCGCGGCTTCGGCGTCAACCCCGCGATGGTGGTGCTGTGGACGGCCACCGGCCTGGTCGGCGGGCCGGTCCTGGGAGCGGCGGGGTGGTGCTGGCGGCGCGCGCGGTCGCTGCGCTGGGCGGCGCTCGGGGCGGCGCTGGTGGGCGGGGTGTTCCTCGCCGAGGGCGCCGTCACCTACGGCCACTACCTCGGCTACCGGGGTGACGCCGTCGTCTTCTGCGTG
>NZ_JBZYWI010000230.1:0-2879 GCF_058932755.1 Quadrisphaera sp. DVD1 | reverse complement strand
GCGGAGGGCCGCGACGCCCTGCGGGTGGCCTACCGGCGGCGGCTGCTCACCGTGGCGGCGGCCGACCTGGCCGACGACGACCCGGCGGCGGCGGTCGACGACGTCACCCTGGCGCTGTCCGACCTCGCGGACGCCGCCCTGGAGGCCGCGCTGGCCCTGGCCCGGGCCGTGGTCCCGGAGGCCGAGGCGTGCCGGCTCGCGGTGATCGCGCTGGGCAAGTGCGGGGGCCGGGAGCTGAACTACGTGAGCGACGTGGACGTCATCCACGTCGTGGCGCCCGCGGAGGGGGCCAGCGACGAGCAGGCCCTGCGGGTGGGCGGCGAGCTGGCCGCGGAGCTGGCGCTCGCCTGCTCCGCCGTGACGCCCGAGGGGGTGCTGTGGCCGGTGGACGCCGGGCTGCGCCCGGAGGGCAAGGACGGCCCGCTCGTGCGCACGCTGGAGAGCCACGTGGCCTACTACGCCCGCTGGGCCCGCAACTGGGAGTTCCAGGCGCTGCTCAAGGCGCGCCCGGCGGCCGGGGACCG
Source organism: Quadrisphaera sp. DVD1 (assembly GCF_058932755.1). Taxonomy (NCBI): domain Bacteria; kingdom Bacillati; phylum Actinomycetota; class Actinomycetes; order Kineosporiales; family Kineosporiaceae; genus Quadrisphaera; species Quadrisphaera sp. DVD1. The sequence continues at coordinate 2,355 of NZ_JBZYWI010000230.1, read as the reverse complement.
CGAGCTCGGCGACGCGTACGCCGAGCGGGTCGCCGCCCTGGCCTGGAAGGCCGCGGACCGCCCCGGCTTCGTGGCCGACACCCAGGCGATGCGCCGGCGGGTGGAGGAGCACGTGCCGGCCCGGGAGGCCGACCGCCAGCTCAAGCTCGGCCGCGGCGGCCTGCGCGACGTGGAGTTCACCGTCCAGATCCTCCAGCTCGTGCACGGGCGCACCGCCACCGCGCTGCGCACGGCGAACACCCTCGACGGCCTCGAGCGCCTGGCCACGTACGGGTTCGTCGGCCGCCACGACGCCGCCGACCTCGACCGCGACTACCGGGTGCTGCGCGTCCTCGAGCACCGCCTGCAGCTGCACCGCCTGCAGCGCACCCACCTGCTGCCGGTGGCCGAGGCCGACCTGCGCCACCTCGCCCGCGCCTCCGGGTGCTCCGGGGTCGAGGAGCTGCAGGCGCTGCTGGCCACCGTGCGCCGCCGGGTGCGCCGGCTCCACGAGCTCTTCTTCTACCGGCCGCTGCTGGCGGCCGCGGCCTCGCTGAGCCCCGACGAGATCCGGCTCAGCCCCGAGGCCGCGCGCGAGCGCCTCGCCGCGCTGGGCTACCGCGACCCGGCCGGGGCGCTGCGGCACATCGCCGCGCTGACCACCGGGGTCAGCCGCCGCTCGGCCATCCAGCGCCAGCTGCTGCCGGTGATGCTCGGCTGGTTCGCCGAGGGCGCCGACCCGGACGCCGGGCTGCTCAGCTTCCGCCGGATCAGCGACCGGCTCGGCGGCACGCACTGGTACCTCAAGATGCTGCGCGACGAGGGTGCGGCCGCGCAGCGGATGGCGGCGGTCACCTCCTCCAGCCGGTTCGTGGCCGCCGGGCTCGAGCGCGACGCCGAGGCCACCCGCTGGCTGGGCACCGACGCCGACCTCGTGCCCCGCGACCCCGCCGCGCTGCGCGGCGAGGCCACCCGGGCGGTGGAGCGCCAGGACGACCCGGCCGCCGCCGCCGCCCTCGTGCGCCACCTCCGCGGGCGCGAGCTGCTGCGCACCGCCGTCGGCGACGTCGTCGGGGTGGTCGAGCCGGACGCCGTCCGCGCCGCCCTCACCGGCGCCACCGCCGCCGCGCTGGACGCCGCCCTGGGCCTGGCGCAGCGCACCGTGGCCGCGACCCGCGGCGAGGAGCTCGTCACCCGCCTCGCCGTGATCGGCATGGGCCGCCTCGGCGGGGCGGAGATGGGCTACGGCAGCGACGCGGACGTCCTCTTCGTGCACGACCCGCTCCCGGGCGCCGATACCGCGCTGGCGCAGGACCAGGCGCTCGCGGTGGTCGGCGAGCTGCGCCGGGTGCTCACCGCGCCCGGGCCCGAGCCGGCCCTGGAGGTCGACGCCCGCCTGCGCCCGGAGGGCCGCGACGGGCCGATGGCGCGCACGCTGGCCTCCTGCGCGGAGTACTACCGCCGCTGGGCGCAGCCGTGGGAGGCGCAGGCCATGCTGCGGGCCGCGCCCGTGGCCGGCGACCCCGAGGTGGGCGCCGCGTTCATCGCCCTCGTCGACCCGCTGCGCCACCCGCCCGGCGGGGCGGACGAGGCGGTGGTGCGCGAGGTGCGCCGGGTCAAGGCCCGGGTCGACGGGGAGCGGCTGCCCCGCGGCCTGGACCGCCGCCGCCACCTCAAGCTGGGGCCCGGCGGGCTGGCCGACGTGGAGTGGACCGCTCAGCTCCTGCAGCTCCAGCACGCCGGGGCGGTGCCCGCGCTGCGCACGGCCTCGACCACCGGCGCCCTGGCAGCGGCGGCGGACGCCGGCCTGCTGGCGCCCGCGGACGCCGAGGTGCTGGCCGCCGCCTGGCGGGCGGCGTCGCGCGCCCGCGACGCCCTGGTGCTGCGCGGGGGCCGGCCGACGAACGTCATGCCCACCGACCCGGACGAGCTCGAGGGCGCCGCGCGCCTGCTCGGCTACCCGGCCGGCTCCGGCCACGCGTTCGAGGAGGACCTGCGCCGCCAGGCCCGCCGGGCGCGCGCGGTGGTCGAGCGCGTCTTCTACGGCTGAGCCCCGCGGCAGGTGCTGCAGGTGCCCACGAGCGCCACGTGGCCGACGTCCAGGACGAAGCCGCGCTGGGCGGCGAGGTGGTCCGCGAGGTCGGCGAGGGCCCCGGCGGGCACGTCCTCGAGGCGGCCGCAGGCGTGGCACTGCACGTGCGCGTGGTCATGCCCGTTCACGCCGTCCGCGGCGAGGTGGTGCACGGTGGCGCCCCGGGCGGTGTGGGTGTGCACGACGAGGCCGGCCTCGGTGAGCGCCTCCAGCGCCCGGTAGACCGTCGCCCGGTGCACGCCGGGGCGGGCGGCCGCGGCGCGGGCGACGACGTCCTCGGCGCG
>NZ_JBZYWI010000023.1:0-30577 GCF_058932755.1 Quadrisphaera sp. DVD1 | reverse complement strand
GGCCGCGCGCCCTGCTCACCCGTCCCGGGGCGTGGCCGCCGCCGGGGTGGACGGTCGTGGCGTGCGACGTCGGGCAGGGCGACGCGCTCGTCGTGGCCTCCGGGCCCGCCTCGGCGGTCGTGGTCGACGCCGGCCCCGACCCGGCCGCCGTGCGCGGCTGCCTGGACCGCCTCGGCGTCCGGAGCGTCGACCTGCTGGTCCTCACCCACTTCCACGCCGACCACGTCGACGGCCTGGACGGCGTCCTGGCCGGCCGCGCGGTCGCGGCGGCGCTCGTCAGCCCGCTGGCCGAGCCGGCCGGTCCCGCGCGCGAGGCCGCCGACCGGCTCGCGGCGGCCGGGGTGCCGGTGACCGCGGCCCGCGCCGGCCAGAGCGGCACCGCCGGCGGCGTGACCTGGCGGGTGCTGTGGCCCGACCACGACCCCCTGCCGTCGGGGCGGGACGAGGAGGAGGGCTCCGCGGCCAACGACGCCAGCGCCGTCGTGGCGCTCGCGGCCGCGGGGCTCCACGTGCTGGCCCTCGGCGACCTCGAGCCGTCGGCGCAGGCGGGCCTGCGCCACGCCCTCGGCCGTGCGCCGCTGCCGGGGGACGGGGCGCGCCTCGACGTCCTCAAGGTGGCCCACCACGGCTCCGCGCGCCAGGACGCGGCGCTGCACGACCTGCTCGCCCCGCGGGTGGCCACGGTCAGCGCCGGGGCCGACAACGACTACGGGCACCCGGCGCCGCAGGCCCTGGCCCTGGTCGAGCGGGTCGGCGCGACGGTGCTGCGCACCGACGCCCGCGGGGACGTCGCCGTGGGCGGGTCCGGGCCGGGGCTGTGGACGGCCGCGCGGGGCCGGGCGGGCTGAGGCGTCCAACCGTCCGGGGCGTCACCGCCCCGTGGCAGGCTGCGCCCCGTGGCAGCGCGGGGGAGCACCAGGAGCAGCGGGTCGGCGTCGCGGTCGTGGCGCGAGGCCGTGCCGGCCCCGGTCGTGCTCGTCAGCGGCAGCGAGGGCCTGCTGGCCGACCGCGCCGTCGAGCGCGTGCGCGCCCTGGCCCGCGAGCAGCACCCCGAGATCGAGGTCGTGACGATCGAGGCGGGCACCTACGAGGCCGGGCAGCTGGCCCTGTGGACCAGCCCGTCGCTGTTCGGCGAGCCGCGGCTGGTCATCGCCACCGGCGTGGAGGGGGCCAGCGACGCGTTCGTCGCCGACGCCACCGCCGCCCTGGGAGACCTGCAGGACGACGTCCACCTCGTCCTGCGCCACGGCGGCGGGCAGCGCGCGAAGAAGCTGCTGGACGCCGTGCGGGCCCTGCCGGACAGCGTCGTCGTGGAGTGCCCGCCGGCCAAGAACGCGGGGGAGCAGCGGGCCTTCGTCGAGGAGGAGCTGCGCGAGGCCCGCCGGCCCGTCGCCCCCGGCGTCGTCGACGCCCTGCTGCTCGCCATCGGCTCGGACCTGCGGGCCCTGGCCGCCGCCTGCGCCCAGCTGGTCTCCGACGTGCCGGCGAAGGACGCCAGCGGCCGGGCGGTGAAGATCACGGAGGAAGACGTCGAGCGCTACTACGGCGGGCGGGCCGAGGTCACGGGCTTCCGGGTGGCCGACGCCGCGGTCGCCGGGCACCGCGAGGAGGCGCTGCGGCTGCTGCGCCAGGCGCTCGAGGCCGGCGTCGACCCGGTGCCGCTCGTCGCGGCGCTGGCCGCCAAGATGCGCGCGATGGTCAAGGTCGGCGCGGCCGGCCGCGGGCCCGACCACGAGCTGGCGCGCCAGCTCGGCATGGCGCCGTGGCAGGTCAACCGCGCCCGCGCGGAGCTGCGCGGCTGGACCCCGGACGCCCTCGCCGACGGCATCACCGCGCTGGCCGAGGCGGACACCGCGGTCAAGGGCGGCGGCCGCGACCCGGTCTACGCCGTCGAGCGCGCCGTCCTGGCGATCACCACGGCCCGCGCGGCGGGCTGAGGCGCGTTCCCGGCGCCGCTACTGGTGCACCTGCGCGGACAGGGCCATGCTCGCCGTCGTGGACACCGCTGCGGCAGGCCGGACGAACGACCAGCTCCGCTCCCGCCTCGAGCCGGTGGCGCACGTCGGGTACGCGGTCAGCGGGCTGCTGCACCTGCTCATCGGCTACCTCGCGGTGCGGGTCGCCCTGGGCCAGGGCGGCGGCAGCGCCGACCAGAGCGGGGCCCTCGCGCAGATCGCGGGCACGCCGGGCGGCGCCGTCGTGCTGTGGGTGGCCACGGTGGCGCTGGCGGCGCTGGGGCTGTGGCAGCTGACCGACGCGGTCGCCCGCGGGCGCTCGCCCGGCGGGGAGGCGAAGGACGTCGCGAAGGCGGTGGCCAAGGGCGTCGTGTACCTCGTGCTGGCGTTCACGACGCTGTCGTTCGCCCGCGGGGGCGGCTCCTCCAGCGAGCAGCAGACCACCGACCTCACGGCGCAGCTCATGCAGAGCGGGCCGGGCCGCGTGCTCGTCGCCGTCATCGGCCTGGCGCTGCTGGGGGTCGGCGGCTACCACGTCTACAAGGGCCTGAAGGACCGGTTCCTGCGCGACCTCGGTGCCCTGCCGCGCTCGGGCGCGCGGGCCGCGCTGTGGAGCGGCCGGATCGGCTACCCGGCCAAGGGCGTGGCGCTGGGGGTGCTCGGCGTCCTGTTCTGCCTCGCTGCCCTGCGGGCCGACCCGCAGGAGGCCGGAGGCCTCGACAGCGCGATGCGCACCCTGGCGGAGGCGCCGTTCGGCGCGGTCCTGCTCGTGCTCGTGGGCCTCGGCTTCGCCGCGTTCGGCGTCTACAGCTTCTTCCGCGCCCGCTACGGACGGCTCTGAGGCGCGTCGCCCTCCGGCGGCGGGGTCGCGCCCTTCGGCCGCGCCACCAGGTAGGTGCGCCCGTCGGGACCGCGGTGCAGCTCGAAGTCGCCCTGGACGCCGTCCATCCGGTTCGCGGAGCGCTCGCGCGGCTTCCCGGCGTCGCTGACCTCCGCCGGCCCGTAGACGGCCTTGAGCTGGCCCTCCAGCCGGGCCAGCCACGACTGCTTCTCGGCCATGTGCCTCTGCTCCTCGTTCCGGTTGCGTGCAACTCAACTGTACGCGCCCAGGTCGATACCCTGGGGCGGTGACCACCGAGACGAGCGCCACACCCGCAGCGGTGGCCGACGACGACCTCCTCGCGCTCGACCGGCAGGTCTGCTTCGCCCTGGCCGTGGCCTCGCGCACGGTGATCGGGCTCTACCGGCCGGTGCTCGAGCCGCTCGGGCTGACCCACCCGCAGTACCTCGTCATGCTCGCCCTCTGGCAGCACGAGCGCCTGTCGGTCAAGGAGCTCGGGCGGCTGCTCCAGCTCGACTCGGGCACCCTCTCGCCCCTGCTCAAGCGCCTCACCGGCGCCGGTCTCGTCACCAAGCAGCGGTCGGCCGACGACGAGCGGTCGGTCCTGGTGAGCCTCACGCCGCAGGGCCGGGCGCTGCGGGCGCGCGCCGAGGCGGTGCCGGTCGAGGTCGTCCGCCGCCTCGGCATGGACGCCGAGGAGCTGCGCGTGCTGCACGCGACCCTCACGCGGGTCATCGGCGCCGCGACGGCTGCGGGCTGACCTCCCCGCGGCCGCGCCGGCCTGTCCTCACCGGGCCGACCGTCCTACGGTGACCCCGTGGCCCCAGCCCGGGAGGTGGAGGTCCGCCTCCCCTTCGACGGCCGCTGGCTCGTGCAGAACAGCCCGGCCCGGCGGGTGCCGAGCCACGGCGTGGACGTGTTCGCCGAGCGCTACGCCATCGACTTCGTCGCGGTCGACGAGCGCCGCCGCACGGCCGCCGTCCGCGACTGGCGGACCCTGCTGAGCACCGAGCCGCCGGAGCGCTTCACGGGCTTCGGCCGCGCGGTCCTCGCCCCCTGCGCGGGCACCGTCGCCGAGGTGCACGACGGCGAGGCCGACCACGAGGGGCGGCGCTCGCAGCTGGCGCTGCTGCCCTACGCCCTGGGCCAGGCCGGTCGGCTGCGCCAGGGGCTGGACGCCGTCGCGGGCAACCGCGTGACGATCGCCCTGCCCGGGGGCGGGGCCTTCGTGGCGCTGGCGCACCTGCAGCGCGGGTCCGTCGAGGTCGTCGTCGGCCAGGGCCTGGTCGAGGGCCAGCAGGTCGCGCGCTGCGGGAACTCGGGGAACTCGACCCAGCCGCACCTGCACGTGCAGGCGATGGACGGCGCGGACGCCCGGCTCGCGCAGGGCCTGCCGCTGGTCTTCCGGCGCTTCCTGGAGCAGCCGCGGGGGCGGTGGGAGGCGCAGGTCAGGGAGCGGGGGGTCCCCGGCGAGGCGGCGGTCGTCGAGCCGCTGCCGGGGCGCTGACCTCCGCGACCGGCGCGCGGGCGCCCGCCGACGACGACGGACCCCCGCCGCCCAGCAGGGCGACGGGGGTCCGTCAGAGGGGTGCGGGCGCGATCAGGCCTGCGTGGCCTTCGCGGCGGCCTGGGCCAGCGCGGACTTGCGGTTCGCGGCCTGGTTCTTGTGGATGACGCCCTTGGAGACGGCCTTGTCCAGCTTGCGCGTCGCGGTGCGCAGCGCGGTCTGCGCGGCGTCGGCGTCACCGGCGGCGACGGCGGTGCGCACCGAGCGCACGACCGTGCGCAGCTCGGCCTTGACGGCCTTGTTGCGCAGGCGCGCCTTCTCGTTGGTCGCGATGCGCTTGATCTGGGACTTGATGTTGGCCACGAGGAACTCTCTGTCGCAGGGTCAGTGGTGGAGCTGGTGCTCAGGTCTGGGGTGGGCGCCCGTGGAGGCGGTGCGCTCACGCGACCGCCCATGCTACCAGCGCCCGCCCAGGGGCACCGACCCGCCGAGTTCCACCGTCGTCACCCCCCTGTAACGCGCGGGTCGGTACCGTCCGCTCATGACGGACCTGTTCGAGGGTTACGCCCAGGCGGCGGGCGCCAGCGGCGCCTGGGACGAGATGTTCACCGCCGACGGCGTCGTGCGGCCCGCCAGCGCGAGCGTGCACGCCGCGCTGACCAGCACCGCCATCCGCGACCTGCGCGGGCGGGCGGAGGCGCTGGCCAGCGCCTACGTCGACAAGGGCGTCACCTTCGGCGTCGGCGGGGAGGAGCGCCCGTTCCCCCTGGACGTCGTCCCGCGCGTCGTCCCGGCGCAGGAGTGGGACGCGGTCGAGGCCGGCGTCGCCCAGCGCGTGCGGGCGCTGGAGGCCTTCCTCGCCGACGTCAACGGCCCCGGCCGCGCCATCGAGGACGGCGTCATCCCGCGCCGCGTGATCACCTCCTCCGCGCACTTCCACCGCGTCGCGGCGGGGATCGAGCCGCCCAACGGCGTCCGGGTGCACGTGGCCGGGATCGACCTGGTCCGCGACGAGCGGGGCGTCTTCCGGGTGCTCGAGGACAACGTCCGGGTCCCCTCGGGCGTCAGCTACGTCCTGACCAACCGGGGCGCGATGTCCAACGCGATGCCCGAGGCGTTCGCCGACCAGCGCATCCGCCCGGTCTCCGCCTACCCGCGGCGGCTGCTGGCCGCCCTGCGCGCCGCCGCCCCGGTCGGCATCGACGACCCGACCGTCGTCGTCCTGACCCCCGGCGTCTTCAACAGCGCCTACTTCGAGCACGCCCTGCTCGCCCGCAGCATGGGCATCGAGCTGGTCGAGGGCCGCGACCTGGTGTGCCGTGGCGGCCGGCTGCACATGCGCACGACCGCGGGTCTGCGCCCGGTGCACGTGGTCTACCGCCGCGTCGACGACGAGTTCCTCGACCCGGTGCACTTCCGCGCCGACTCCCTGCTCGGCGTCCCGGGGCTGCTCAACGCCGCCCGCGCCGGCAACGTGACGATCGCCAACGCGGTCGGCAACGGCGTCGCCGACGACAAGCTCGTCTACACCTACGTGCCCGACCTCGTGCGCTACTACCTGGGCGAGGAGCCGGCGATCGACAACGTGCGCACCTGGCGCCTGGAGGAGCGGGAGGCGCGCGAGGAGGTCCTCGACCGGCTCGAGGAGCTCGTCGTCAAGCCCGTCGACGGCTCCGGCGGCAAGGGCATCATCATCGGCCCCGCCGCCGACCGCGCCGAGCTGGACGCCGCCCGCGCGCGCATCCGCGCCGACCCGCGCGGCTGGATCGCGCAGCCCGTGGTGCAGCTGTCGACGGTGCCGACCCTGGTGGGCGACCGCGTCTCGCCCCGGCACGTGGACCTGCGCCCGTTCGCCGTCAACGACGGCTCGCGGGTGTGGGTGCTGCCCGGGGGGCTGACCCGGGTGGCGCTGCCGGCCGGGGAGCTCATCGTCAACAGCAGCCAGGGCGGCGGCTCCAAGGACACCTGGGTGCTGGCCCACCAGGGCGCGGAGGACACCGGCGCGCCGGCCTCGCGGCCCGGGGAGGTCGTGCACCTGGACGCCAGCCCGCCGGACGCCGGGCCCGGCCTGGTCGCCGTGGCCGACCAGGAGCAGCAGCAGCAGCAGGTCGTCGACCTGCGCGAGAGCGCGCCGGCCCGCGTGCCGGTCCGCGTGCCGGCGGCCGCGGGGCTGGCGGGGCGCGTGCCGCAGGTGTTCCACCGGCCGCCGGTCGACGAGCCGGACGAGGACATGCAGCGCCGCCACGGGCAGGGCCTGCTGGCCGCGAGGGTGGAGGGCACGTGCTGAGCCGCATCGCCGAGGCGCTGTTCTGGATCGGCCGCTACGTCGAGCGCGCCGAGGACACCGCGCGCCTGCTCGACGTCCAGCTGCAGCTGCTCGTGGAGGACCCCTGGACCTCCGAGCAGACCGCCTGCGAGTCGCTGCTGACCGTGATGGGCGCGCCCGTGGACGGCGCCCGCTGCGACCGCGGCACGGTGCTCGAGGTGCTGGCCTACGACGCGGCGTCCACGCCCTCGATCGTCTCCTCGATCGGCGGGGCGCGCGAGAACGCCCGCCGCGCCCGCGAGACGGTCTCCACGGAGATGTGGGAGGTGCTCAACACCGCCTACAACTCCGTGCCCTCGGGGCGCTGGCGCGCGGCGAGCCCCCACGACTTCTTCTCCTGGGTCCGCGACCGCACGGCCACCGTCACCGGCATCGCCGACTCCACGATGAGCCGCGACGACGGCTGGCTGTTCATGGTGCTCGGCCGCAGCATCGAGCGCGCCGACATGACCGCCCGCCTGGTCACCTCCACGGCGGTGCGCGGCGGGCCCACCCGCTGGCCGACCCTGCTGCGCGCCTGCGGGGCCCACGAGGCGTTCCTGCGCACCTACCGCGGGCTGGAGGCGGACACCGAGGCCGCGGAGTTCCTCCTGCTCGACCGGCTCTTCCCGCGCTCGGTGGTGCACGCGCTCGCCCAGGCCGAGAAGTGCCTGGCCGAGCTGGAGTCCAGCGGCCAGCGGGCCGGCGTCTTCGACGAGGCCCAGCGCCGCCTCGGCCGCGCGCGGGCCGAGCTGGAGTACCGCCCCCTCGCCGACGTCATGGCGCACCTGCCGGAGGAGATGGAGCGCGTGCAGCGCACCTGCACCGCGGCCTCGGACGCCGTCACGCGCCGCTACTTCGCCAGCACCGACGCCCTGACCTGGATGGGAGGCACCGCATGACCTCGCGCCTGCGGATCCAGCACCAGACCGGCTACCGGTACGACTCCTCGGTGCCGTCCTCGTACAACGAGGTGCGGGTGACGCCGATGACCACGCCCGAGCAGACCGCCCTGCGCACCCGGCTGGAGGTGCGGCCCGGCCCGTGGCAGCACGTCTACCACGACTACTGGGGCTCGCAGGTGACCGCGTTCGAGGTCCACGAGCCGCACACCGAGCTGCACGTCGTGGCCACCTCCACCGTCGAGGTGGACCGGCCTCAGGTCGACCCGCCCGGCGGCGGCTGGGACCTCCTGCGCGAGCCCAGGGTGCTCGACGACCTGGTCGAGCACCTGTCGCTGGCGCCCGCCACGCGGCCGCCCGCGGACCTCGCCGAGCGGGCCCGCGAGATCGCCGCCGCCGCGCCCGGCCCGGACGCCGCGGCGCTGGAGGTGTGCCGGCTGCTGCACCGCGAGGTCGAGTACGTCACCGGCTCCACCGACGTCTCCACCCGCGCCGCCGACGCGTGGACGGCGCGCCGCGGGGTCTGTCAGGACCTCGCCCACCTCGCCCTCGGGGCGCTGCGCTCCCTGGGCATCCCGGCGCGCTACGTCTCCGGGTACCTGCACCCCGACCCCGACGCGCCGGTCGGCGTCACGGTGACGGGGGAGTCGCACGCGTGGGTGGAGTGGTGGACCGGCGACTGGTACGGCTACGACCCCACGAACGACCTGCTGCCCGGTGACCGCCACGTGATCGTCGCCCGCGGGCGCGACTACGGCGACGTGCCGCCGCTGAAGGGCATCTACGCGGGCCAGGCGGCGTCGACGATGCACGTCAAGGTGGACATCACCCGCCTCGCCTGAGGCCGGGCGGGAGCTGCGCCTCAGCGGCGGGGGGACAGGCGCACGGACGGGTCGGCGCACCAGGCCAGCACCGAGGGCCAGTCGCCGTAGCCCGCGTCGAGGTCCAGGTGCCCGCCGCCGGGGACGAGGTCGACCTCGACGCCGGCCAGGGCCAGCGGGCGCAGGACGCCGTCCGCGACGCCGGCGGGGGAGTAGGGGTCGTCGTCGCCGGCGACCACCCGGGTGCTGCCCGCCGCAGCGGCGAGCGCCCCGGCGTCCACCGCGGGGGCGGCGAACGCCGCGACCTCCGCGATGCCGGCCAGCACGTCCAGCGCCGGCGGGGAGACGAGCAGCACCCGGTCGACCGGCGCCCCCACGCCCCCGGAGCGCCCCGCGGCGTGCAGCCACAGCAGGCAGCCGAGGCTGTGCGCGAGGACGACGCGCTCGCCGCCGGCGTCGGCCGACCGCGCGAGGCCGGCGTCCAGCGCCTCGAGCCAGCCCGGCAGCGAGGGGGCGTCGGGGTCGGGCAGCTGCGGGTGGTCGACGCGGTGGCCGCGCTCGCGCAGCCGCGCGGCCAGCCAGGACTGCCAGTGCCCGGCCGGGCGGCGGTTCTGCCAGCCGTGCAGGAGGAGGAAGGAGCTCACGACCGCACTCTGCGCCACAGCGCGGTTCCCCGGGCCCTCGGAACCGCACTTCCCCGCAGGAGTGCGGGACGTGGGGGCGACCTCGCGCGGAGCGACCGGACGCCGCGGCGCCCGTGGGACGATGACCGCGTGCCAGCCCTGCCCTCGCTCGCTGACCTCGGGATCGCTCCGGCCACCACGCCGCCGGAGAAGATCCGCAACTTCTGCATCATCGCCCACATCGACCACGGCAAGTCCACGCTCGCCGACCGGATGCTCCAGATCACCGGCATCGTCGACGCGCGCGCCATGCGGGCCCAGTACCTGGACCGGATGGACATCGAGCGCGAGCGCGGGATCACGATCAAGTCGCAGGCGGTGCGGATGCCCTGGGCCCCCACGGGGTCGAGCACCACGCACGCCCTCAACATGATCGACACGCCGGGCCACGTGGACTTCACCTACGAGGTCTCCCGCTCGCTGGCCGCCTGCGAGGGCGCGGTGCTGCTGGTCGACGCCGCCCAGGGCATCGAGGCGCAGACGCTGGCGAACCTGTACCTGGCGATGGAGAACGACCTCGCGATCGTCCCGGTGCTCAACAAGATCGACCTGCCGGCGGCGCAGCCGGAGAAGTACGCCGAGGAGCTCGCCAAGCTCGTCGGGTGCGAGCCCGAGGAGGTCATGCGCGTCTCGGGCAAGACCGGCGTCGGCGTCCCGGAGCTGCTCGACCGCATCGTCGAGCAGGTGCCGGCCCCGGTCGGCGACCCCGACGCCCCGGCCCGCGCGATGATCTTCGACTCGGTCTACGACACCTACCGCGGCGTGGTGACCTACGTGCGCGTGGTCGACGGGACGCTGCACCCGCGCGAGAAGATCACGATGATGTCGACCCGGAGCACGCACGAGCTGCTGGAGATCGGCGTCAGCTCGCCCGAGCCGGTGCCCAGCCAGGGCCTGGGCGTGGGCGAGGTCGGGTACCTCATCACGGGTGTGAAGGACGTCCGCCAGTCCCGCGTGGGCGACACCGTGACCAACGCGGCCAAGCCCGCCGCCGAGCCGGTCGGCACCTACGAGGACCCCAAGCCGATGGTGTTCTCGGGCCTGTTCCCCATCGACGGCTCGGACTACCCGCTGCTGCGCGACGCCCTGGACCGCCTCAAGCTCAACGACGCGGCGCTGAACTACGAGCCGGAGACCTCCGTCGCCCTCGGGTTCGGCTTCCGCTGCGGCTTCCTGGGCCTGCTGCACCTGGAGATCACCCGCGACCGGCTCGAGCGGGAGTTCGACCTCGACCTCATCGCCACCGCGCCCTCGGTGGTCTACGAGGTGACGCTGGACGACGGCCGCGAGGTCACCGTCACCAACCCCAGCGAGTACCCCTCGGGCAAGGTCGCCGAGGTGCGCGAGCCGATGGTGCGCGCGACCGTCCTCACGCCGGCCGAGTTCATCGGCACGGTGATGGAGCTGTGCCAGCAGCGGCGCGGTGAGCTCCTCGGCATGGACTACCTGTCCGAGGAGCGCGTGGAGATGCGCTACACCCTGCCGATGGCCGAGATCGTCTTCGACTTCTTCGACCACCTGAAGTCGCGCACCCGCGGGTACGCCTCCTTCGACTACGAGCGCGAGGGCGACCAGGCCGCCGACCTGGTCAAGGTCGACATCCTCCTGCAGGGCGAGCAGGTGGACGCCTTCTCCGCGATCGTCCACCGCGACAAGGCCTACGCCTACGGCGTGATGATGGCCGGCAAGCTCAAGGACCTCATCCCGCGCCAGCAGTTCGAGGTGCCGGTGCAGGCCGCGATCGGCGCCCGGGTGATCGCCCGCGAGACCGTGCGGGCGATCCGCAAGGACGTCCTGGCCAAGTGCTACGGCGGTGACATCACCCGCAAGCGCAAGCTGCTGGAGAAGCAGAAGGAGGGCAAGAAGCGGATGAAGATGGTCGGCCGGGTCGAGGTGCCCCAGGAGGCCTTCATCGCCGCGCTCTCCACCGACTCCGCGCCCAAGGGCGACGGCAAGAAGTGAGCCGCCGGGCCTCGCGGTGAGGTCGCGGTGAGGTCGCGGGCGCGGCTGCTCGTGGTGGCCGCCGCGGTCTGCTTCGCCACCACGGGCACCGCGCAGGCCCTCGGCGCTCCGGGGGTCTCCCCGGTGGCGGTCGGGGCCTCGCGCGTCGTCCTGGGCGGCGCGCTCCTGGCGCTGGTGGCCCTCGGCGGGCGGGGCGGACGCCGGCCCGGTCCGCGGTCCGGTGGCTCGCGGTCCGGTGGCCGGCGCGCCGACTGGCCCCTCGTGGCGGTGGCCGCGCTCGGGGTGGCGGCCTACCAGCCGGCCTTCTTCGCCGGGGTGCGCTCCACCGGCGTCGCCGTGGGCACCCTCGTGGCCCTCGGCTCGGCCCCCGTCGCCACGGGACTGGCGGACTGGGCGCTGACCGGACGCCGTCCGGGGCCGCGCTGGGCCGCGGCCACCGTCCTCGCCTGCGCGGGGGTGGGCCTGCTCGCCCTCGGCGGCGGCAGCGCGCAGGTGCGCCCGGCCGGCGTCCTCGCCGCGCTGGCCGCCGGCGCCTCCTACGCCGCCTACACCCTCGCCAGCAAGCGGCTCCTCGCCCGCGGGTGGGGCCCGGACGCCGTCATGGGCGCGGCGTTCGGCGCCGCCGCCCTCCTGCTGCTGCCGGTGCTGCTCGTGGCGGGCGCGGCGTGGCTGCTCACCCCGGCGGGGGCCGCGACGGCGGTGTTCCTGGCGCTGGTGCCGACGGCGCTGGCGTACCTGCTCTTCGCCCGCGGCCTGGCCGTCCTGCCCGCCGCCGAGGTGGCGACGCTGACCCTCGTCGAACCGGTCACCGCGGCGCTCCTGGGGGTGCTCGTGCTCTCCGAGGGCGCGACGGCGTCCTCGGCCGTCGGGGCCCTGGTGCTGCTGGCCGGGCTGGCCGTGCTCGCCGTCCCGCGCCTCCCGCTGTCAGAAGGACGGCGCGCCGGGGCACGCCCCCGTGCTGACACCTGAGCGCGCGGACGCCAGGATGTGTCGCGTGCCTCCTGAGCCCCGCGTGATCGCCGTCTGCCGCGTCCACCAGCTGCTGCCCGACTCCGGCACCGTCGGCACGACGGCGATCGACAAGCGGCCGGTCGAGGGGCCCGTGGGCGTGCGCCCGCTCGGCCTGTACGGCGACGTCCAGGCCGACCGCCAGGACCACGGCGGCCGCGACCAGGCGGTCTACGCCTACAGCGACGAGTCCGCGCGGTGGTGGGCCGAGCGGCTCGGCTACGAGGTGACCCCCGGTCTGTTCGGGGAGAACCTGCGCACCCAGGGCGTCGACGTCGACGGAGCGGTGATCGGCGAGCGCTGGGCGGTCGGGGAGCAGGTCGTCCTCGAGGTGACCATGCCCCGCACCCCGTGCGCCACCTTCGGGCGCCGCCTGGGCGAGGCGCGCTGGGTGCGGCGGTTCTCCGACGGCGGGCTGCCCGGCGCCTACCTGCGGGTGGTCACCGGCGGGGAGCTGCAGGCCGGGGACGCCGTGGAGGTGCTCTCGCGGCCGGCGCACGGCGTGAGCGTGGCGGGCTTCTTCGCCGACCCGGGCGCCGGCGCCGCCGCGCTGCTGTCCGCCCGCGACGCCGGCGCGGTCGACCTCGCGCCGGTCCTCGCCGGGCAGGCCGAGGGCGTGCTGGCCGCTCAGGCCGCCCGGGGCAGCACCGCGACCAGCACGCGCTGAGGCCCCGCGGCCCCGCCGAGGTAGCGCGCGCCGGTGTCGGCGAAGCCCGCTCGGGCGTAGGCGGTGAGGGCGGCGGGGTTCGCCTCGTTGACGGTGAGCACGAGCAGGCGCGCCGCGGGCACGAGGGCCGCGGCGAGCCCGCGAGCCGCACGGGCGGCGGCCGTCCCGTACCCGCGGCCCTGGTGCGCGGCGTCGACGTAGAAGGCCCGCAGCAGGACGGCGCTGGCCGGGTCGTCGAGCAGGTCGGCGAGGTACCCCCGTCGGTCCAGCACGCCGAAGCCCACCGGGACGCCGTCGGCGATCACCGCGAACGGCGTCCGGTCGGGGTCGGCGGCCGCCGCGGTGAACGTCTCGGCGGCGGGGACGGAGAACCGCTCCTGGTCCGGCAGCGGGCGCAGGGCCAGCACGGCGGCCAGCACCGCCGGGTCAGAGCCCGCGCTCAGCGGCAGCAGGTCGACCTGGGCGCTCACCCCGGCACGCTAGCCCGTCCGCCCCGAGCCCCTCCTTCCGCACTTCTGGCGCGAAGTGCGGTCCCGTGGCCTCCTGGATCCGCACTCCTGCGGGGAAGTGCGGTCGGGAGGGGCCGCGGAGGCGCACTCCTGGCGGGAGGTGCGGGAGGCAGGGCGTCCGGAGGTGGTCCCCGGCGGGCGGACAATGGGGACGTGCCACCCTCCGCCCTGCCCCTGGCCGACCCC
The DNA here is from genome assembly GCF_058932755.1 of Quadrisphaera sp. DVD1. NCBI lineage: Bacteria > Bacillati > Actinomycetota > Actinomycetes > Kineosporiales > Kineosporiaceae > Quadrisphaera > Quadrisphaera sp. DVD1. Next base: position 17,231 of record NZ_JBZYWI010000023.1, on the reverse strand, counting down.
GCTCCGCTCGACGGCCTGCTGCCCGCCTCGGCCGCGGAGGGCGCGGCCCAGCGCGACCTCGGCGTCTACCTGCACGTGCCGTTCTGCCGGGTGCGCTGCGGCTACTGCGACTTCAACACCTACACCGCCACCGAGCTCGGACCGGCCGAGCTGCCCGGCGCCTCCCAGGCCGGCTACGCCGTCGCCGCGGCGGGCGAGGTCGCCTGGGCGGCGCAGGTCCTGGCCGCCTCGGGGCTGCCCGCGCGGCCGGCGTCCACGGTCTTCGTCGGCGGGGGCACCCCCACGCTGCTGCCCGCCGGCGACCTCGCGCTGATGCTGGACGCCGTCCGCGAGCACCTGGGCCTCGTGCCGGGCGCCGAGGTCACCACCGAGGCCAACCCCGACTCGGTGACCCCGCAGAGCCTGCAGGCCCTCGCCGCGGCCGGGTTCACCCGCGTCTCCTTCGGCATGCAGTCAGCGGTGCCGCACGTGCTCGCCGTCCTCGAGCGCACCCACGACCCGCTGCGGGTGCCGCAGGCGGTCGCCTGGGCCCGCGAGGCCGGCCTCGACGTCAGCCTCGACCTCATCTACGGCACGCCGGGGGAGTCCCTCGCCGACTGGCGGGCGAGCGTGGAGGCGGCGCTGGCCTGCGAGCCCGACCACGTCTCGGCCTACGCCCTCGTCGTCGAGGAGGGCACCGCGATGGCCGGGCGCGTGCGCCGCGGCCTGCTGCCCGAGCCCGACGAGGACGACCTGGCCGACAAGTACGAGGTGGCCGACGACCTGCTGACCGCCGGCGGCCTGGGCTGGTACGAGGTGAGCAACTGGGCGCGCACGCCCGCGCACGCCTGCCAGCACAACCTCGCCTACTGGCGCGGGCAGGACTGGTGGGGCGCGGGCCCCGGCGCGCACAGCCACGTCGGCGGGGTGCGCTGGTGGAACGCCAAGCACCCGGCCGCCTACGCCCAGCGCCTGGCCGCCGGCACGAGCCCCGCGGTGGGCCGCGAGACCCTCGCCCGGGCCGACCGCGACGTCGAGGGCGTGCTGCTCGGCCTGCGCCTGGCCGAGGGCCTGCCGCTGGACGCCGTCCCGCCGGCCGGGCGGGCCGCGCTCCCGGCGCTCGTCGCTGCCGGCCTGGTGGAGGGCGGCGGGAACGACGCAGCCGCCCGGCTCGGGTCGGCACGCGTGGTGCTGACCCGGCGCGGGCGGCTGCTCGCGGACGCCGTCGTCCGGGTGCTGCTGGGCTGGGACGAGGCTCCGGCCGCGCTGGAGCCCGCCCTGGCGGCTACTTCACCAGCCGCCAGTTGATCGGGTAGCGGTAGTCGACGCCCTGGTTGGCCTTGACCGCCGCGATGATCGTGAAGATCAGCGCGACGACGCCCACGACGATCGCCAGCGGCACGACGACGATGAGGCCGATGCCGAGGGTGACCACCGACAGCAGGACGCCGGCCAGGTAGACGATCGTCAGGAGGATCTGGAAGTTCAGCGCCTCCGCGGCCTGGCGGCGCACGAAGATCCCGCGCTCCCTGAGGACGAGGTAGATCACCAGGGGCCCGACCGCGCCGAGGTAGATCACGCCGGCCGTCATCGACGAGAGCACGAGGGCGCCGACGATCGCGCTCAGGTGGGCGAGCATCCCCCACATCCGCTGGTCGGCGGGGCTCATCTCCCCCTGCGCGCCGACCGTGCCGTACGTCGGGGGCTGGCCGCCGTAGGGGGGCTGGCCGTAGGGGGGCTGGCCGTACGGGGGCTGGCCGGGGGGTGGCTGCTGCCCGCCGGGCGGCGGCTGCTGCCCGTAGGCCGGCGGCTGCTGCCCGTACGGGGGGTGGTTCCCCGGGCTCTGCTCGGACACGACTCCTCCTCAGGTGGCGCGGGGGCGCTCCCGCGGCCCGACCAGTCTCCCGGCTCGCGACGCCGGGGTCCAGCGCCTCACCGGTCCAGCGGGTCCTCGGTGACGAAGTCGATGAGCTGCTCCACCCGCCCGGACAGGTCCGGCTCGAGGTCGGCGATGGTGTCGACGCTGGCGAGGATCCGCTTCCAGCCGCGCGCGACGTCGGCGGTGGTGGCGTGCGGCCAGCCGAGGGCCTGCAGGACGCCCTCCTTCCACGGCCGCCCGCGGGGGACCACCGGCCACGCCGCCAGGCCCAGGCGCCGCGGCCGCACGGCCTGCCAGACGTCGACGTAGGGGTGGCCGACGACGAGGACGTGCGGGGCGGCGCCGGGCACCGCGCGCAGGGCGTCGGCGACCAGCCGGGCCTCCTTGGTGCCGGTGATGAGGTGGTCGACGAGGACGCCGACCCGCCGGCCGGGGCCCGGGGAGAAGTCCGCGACGGCCGCGGCCAGGTGGTCCACGCCCTCCAGCCCCTCCACGACGACGCCCTCGACGCGCAGGTCGTCGCCCCAGACCTTCTCCACGAGCTCGGCGTCGTGCTTGCCCTCGACCCAGATCCGCGACCCGCGCGCGACCCGCGCCCTCGTCCCGGCCACGGCCACCGAGCCGCTCGCGGTGCGCCCGGGAGCCACCGGGCCGCGCGCCGCGGGAGGCGCCACCGGTGGCGCGGTCAGCCGCACCGGGGCGCCGTCGAGGAGGAACCCCGGGCCCAGCGGGAAGCTGCGGGTGCGTCCGCGGCGGTCCTCGAGCACCACCACGTGCACGCCGCCCACCTTCTCCACCCGCACCACGGCGCCGACCCAGCCGGTCTCGACGTCCTCGACGACGAGCCCGCGCTCGGCGGGTGCGTCGGTGGTGCGGGGGCGGGTGCGGTGGTGCGCGGGAGGGGCGCTGCGCACGGCGTCACCGCCCCAGCCGCCGTAGAGGGGTCGGGCCGGGGGGTTGCGCGGCGCAGCAGGCACCGTCCGACGCTACCCGCGCCGCGGCCGACCCGGCGTAGGATTGGCACTCCGCGAACGCGAGTGCCAACCACTGACGACCGCCACGACGGGAGGCCGGATGACCGACGACCGCCGACTGGCCGTGCTGCGCGCGATCGTGGAGGACTACGTCGCCACCCGCGAGCCCGTGGGCTCGAAGGCGCTCGTGGACCGCCACGCCCTCGGCGTGTCGCCGGCCACCATCCGCAACGACATGGCGGCCCTGGAGGACGAGGGGCTGATCGCCCAGCCGCACACCAGCGCGGGGCGGGTGCCCACCGACAAGGGCTACCGGGTCTTCGTCGACCGGCTCTCCGGCGTCAAGCCGCTGTCCCCGGCCGAGCGGCGGGCGATCGAGCGGCTGCTCGGCGAGGCCGCCGACCTCGACGACGTGCTCGACCGCACGGTGCGCCTGCTCGCCCAGCTCACCCACCAGGTCGCCGTCGTGCAGTACCCCTCGCTCTCGCGCTCGTCGGTGCGGCACGTCGAGCTCGTCGAGCTGGCCCCGCGCCGCCTCCTGCTCGTGCTCATCACCGACACCGGCCGGGTCGAGCAGCGGATGGTCGACGTCGGGGCCGAGACCGCCCCCGACCTCGTTCCCGAGCTGCGCGGGCGGCTCAACGCCGCCACGGCCGGACGCCGTCCCGAGGAGGCCGCCGGGGCGCTCGCGGCGCTGCCGGAGGCGTTCCGCCCCGAGGACGCCGGGGCGGTCACCGCCGTGGTGGCCGCGCTGCGCTCCAGCCTGGAGAGCACCCGCGAGGAGCGCATGGTCCTGGCCGGCACCGCGAACCTCGCGCGCGCCGGCAGCGGCTTCTCGACCTCCCTCGGCCCGGTGCTCGAGGCGATCGAGGAGCAGGTGGTGCTGCTGCGCCTGCTCTCGGAGATGGCCGACGACCCGGCCAGCGGGGTCTCGGTGCGGATCGGCCGCGAGATCACGCACTCCGGCCTGGCCGAGGCCTCGGTCGTCAGCAGCGGCTACGGCCCCGGTGGCGAGGTCGTCGCCCGCCTGGGCATCCTCGGTCCGACGAGGATGGACTACCCGACCACCATCTCCGCGGTGCGCGCCGTGGCGCGCTACCTGACCAAGGTGCTGGCCCAGTGAGGCACCTCACCCCGACCTCCGATCGGAGCGACTCACGCCCGTGAGCGACCACTACGCGGCGCTCGGCGTCTCCCGCGACGCCAGCACCGACGACATCAAGAAGGCCTACCGCAAGCTGGCCCGCCAGCTGCACCCGGACGTCAACCCCGGGGAGGGCGAGCGCTTCAAGGAGGTCTCGGCCGCCTACGAGGTGCTGAGCAACCCCGACAAGCGACGGGCCTACGACCTCGGCGGCTCCGGCGGCTCCGGGGGCATGGGCGGCGGCTTCGGCCAGGGGTTCGGCGGCTTCGGCGACATCTTCGACACGATCTTCGGCGGAGGCGGCGCCCGCGGGCCGGTCTCGCGCACCCAGCCCGGCTCCGACGCGCTGATCCGCCTCGAGGTCGACCTGCGCGAGGCCGTCTTCGGCGGCGAGCGCGAGATCACCATCGACACGGCCGTGGTCTGCCCGGTCTGCGACGGCAGCTGCGCCCAGCCCGGCACCCACCCGCAGACCTGCGACGTGTGCGGCGGCCGCGGCCAGGTGCAGCGCACCGCCCGCACCCTGCTGGGCCAGGTGGCCACGAGCTCCCCGTGCCCGGCCTGCCACGGCTACGGGACCGTGCTGCCCTCCCCGTGCACCGAGTGCTCCGGCGAGGGCCGGGTGCGCCAGCGCCGCAGCCTGACCATCAAGATCCCGGCGGGCGTGGACACCGGCACCCGGATCCAGCTGGCCTCCCAGGGCGAGGTCGGCCCCGGCGGCGGCCCCGCCGGCGACCTCTACGTCGAGGTCGTCCAGCGCCCGCACGAGCTGTTCACCCGCCGCGGCGACGACCTGCACTGCACCCTGGCCGTCCCGATGACCGCCGCCGCGCTGGGCACCGTGCTCGTCCTCGACACCCTCGACGGCGAGCGCGACGTCGAGGTGGCGGCCGGCACGCAGCCGGCGGAGGTCATCACGATGCGCGGCCTCGGCGTGACGCACCTGCGCTCCGGCGGCCGCGGCGACCTCCACATCCACGTCGACGTGCAGGTGCCGACCAAGCTCGACGACGAGCAGGAGCGGCTGCTCCGCGAGCTCGCCGTCGCGCGCGGCGAGGAGCGCCCGGACGGCCGTCTGGCCTCCAGCTCCGGCGGGGTGTTCTCCCGGCTCAAGCGGGGCTTCGCCGGCCGCTGAGGCAGCGGCCGGCGCCGGCCGGCACGGGCCGCTGCCTCAGTCGATCCAGAACTGCTCGGTGTCGACGAAGGGCCGCGGCCCCAGGCCGGACTCCCCGTCGGACTCGTCGGGGGCCCAGACGCTGACCGTGTAGGGGCCGCCGCTGGGCAGGTCGGCCAGGCCGACCGAGAACTCCCCGAAGGCGCCGTTCGCCCCGGCGGTCGTGGAGCCCTCGCCGAAGGACGCACCGCCGGGGCCGGTGACCTCCCACAGCAGGGTGCCCTCGAACGCCGTCCCGACGCCGGTGATGCCGACCACCCCGAGCACGAGGTGGGTGCCCTGCTGGGGCTCGACGACCCACACCGGGGCCTGGACGTCGGCCGCGGCGGCCCGCTGCACCGGCCCCTCCAGGCGCACGGCGCCCCAGGCGTCGGCCGGGGCGCCGTCGACGGTGACCGTCACCGGGCCCGAGGTCTGCGCGGCGGCCGTCGCCGTGTGCACGAGCTGCTGCACGGCCAGCGCCGCCAGCTCGGACCCGACGCCGGTGCCGGCGAGGGCGTCGGCCGAGAGGTCCACCGCGAGCGCGTCGCCGTCGCGGGTCACCGAGACCCGCGAGGCCGGCGTCCACGGGGTCGTGTGGTCGGGGTCCAGGGGGGCGTCGCGGGTCATCGCCGCGACCGCCGAGGCCGCTCGGGCCGCAGCGGGGTCGTCGCCGCCGACGTCCTGGACGTCGCGGAACTCCCGGTACAGCCACGGGCGGGTGCTCCCGGCCGGGGTGCCCACCCAGTAGACGGGCACCCCGGTCAGGACGCCGTCGGGCGCCGGCGTCGTGGCCGTCCCCCCGGCGGGGCCCGTCGTCGGGTCGCTGCTGGCCGAGGCGCCGGAGCCGCTCCCGGGAGCAGCGGCGCCGGAGCCCTGGCCGCCGGAGCCCTGGTCGCCGGAGCCCTGGCCGCAGGCGGCCAGCAGCGGCAGGAGCAGCGCCACCGCCAGCGCCCCGCCGGCCCGGGCCCGTCGCCGCGTCGTCCTCGTCATGGCCGCTCCTCCGCTCGTCACGTGCTGGCCCCGAGTCTCCCGCCGCGCCCGGTCGCCGTCACCGCGCCGCGCCGCCCTCGTGCCGCCCTCGTGCCGCCCTCGTGCCGCCCCCGCGCCGCCCTCGTGCCCACCGCGCGTCGTCCGGGCGCGCGCCACTAGCCTGCGGGCGTGGCCAGCGACCCCGAGTGCCTGTTCTGCCGGATCGCCTCCGGAGCGCTGCCGGCCGACGTGGTGGCGCGCACCGAGCGGGTCGTCGCGTTCCGCGACCTCGACCCGCAGGCGCCGGTGCACGTCCTCGTCGTCCCGGTCGAGCACCACCGCGACGTGGTGGCCCTGGCGGGCGACCCCGAGCTGCTCGCCGAGGTCGTGCGCACCGCGGGAGCCGTCGCGGCGGCCGAGTGCGGCGGGCAGCACCGCCTCGTCTGGAACACCGGGGAGCAGGCCGGCCAGTCCGTCTTCCACGTGCACGCGCACGTGCTGGGCGGGCGCCCGATGGGCTGGCCGCCGGGGTAGTCCCCGGTACGATGGGCCGCGAGCGGCTCCGGTCCCGGGGCCCGGACCGCAGGAGCCAGGGCCCAGCCCGTCCCATGGCCGACCAGCCAGCACAACCCGCAACCGTCCCGCCGACGGTGCAGCACAAGATCGTCGTCCCGGCCGCGGTGCCGATGGTGGCCCTCCTGGGCACCCAGGACGAGCTCCTGCGCGCCGTCGAGCGGTCCTTCCCCCGCGCCGACCTCCACGTGCGCGGCAACGAGGTGACGATCACCGCCGAGCCCGCCGACACGGCCCTCGTCGAGCGGCTCTTCGACGAGCTGCTCGCCGTGGTCTCCACCGGCCAGTCGCTCAGCCCCGACGCCGTGGAGCGCTCGATCGGGATGCTGCGCCAGCAGACCACCGAGCGCCCCGCCGACGTGCTGACGATGAACATCCTCTCCGGCCGCGGGCGCGCCATCCGGCCCAAGACGGTGGGGCAGAAGCGCTACGTCGAGGCGATCGACACCCACACCGTCGTCTTCGGCATCGGCCCCGCCGGCACCGGCAAGACCTACCTGGCGATGGCCAAGGCGGTCCAGGCCCTGCAGGCCAAGCAGGTCAACCGGATCATCCTCACCCGCCCCGCGGTCGAGGCCGGCGAGCGGCTGGGCTTCCTGCCCGGCAGCCTCACCGACAAGATCGACCCCTTCCTGCGGCCGCTCTACGACGCCCTGCACGACATGGTCGACCCCGACTCCATCCCGCGGCTCATGGCCTCGGGCACGATCGAGGTGGCCCCGCTGGCGTACATGCGCGGGCGCACGCTCAACGACTCCTTCATCATCCTCGACGAGGCGCAGAACACCTCCGCCGAGCAGATGAAGATGTTCCTCACCCGCCTGGGCTTCGGCTCGAAGATGGTCGTCACCGGCGACGTCACGCAGGTCGACCTGCCGAGCGGCACGACGTCGGGGCTCCGCGTGGTCCAGGAGATCCTCGACGGGCTCGAGGACGTCCACTTCTCCCGCCTGGCCGCCGCCGACGTGGTGCGCCACCGGCTGGTCAGCGACATCGTCGAGGCCTACGGCCGCTGGGACGCCGGCCACGCCGCACCCGCTCGCCGGCGATGAGCGTCGAGGTCGTCAACGAGTCCGGTGCCGCGGTCGACGAGCGCGAGATCGCCGAGCTCGGCCGCTGGGTGATGGACGCCATGCACGTGCACCCGCAGGCCGAGCTGTCGGTGCTGCTCGTCGACGTCGAGGCCATGACGCGCCTGCACGTGCAGTGGATGGACGAGCCGGGCCCGACCGACGTCATGAGCTTCCCGATGGACGAGCTGCGCCCGGGCACCGAGACCCAGACCAGCCCGCCCGGCCTGCTCGGCGACGTCGTCCTGTGCCCGGAGGTCGCCGCCCGCCAGGCCGCCGAGGCCGGGCACGCCGTGGAGGAGGAGGTGCTCCTGCTCACGACGCACGGGATCCTGCACCTGCTCGGCTACGACCACGCCGAGCCGGACGAGGAGCGGGAGATGTTCTCCCTGCAGCGCCAGCTGCTCCTGACCTTCCTCGCGCGCGCCTCATGACCGGCGCACCGACCTCCGTCGCCGTCTGGCTGCTCGTCGGCGCCGGGGTGCTCGTGGTCCTGGGCGCCACCCTCGCCGCGGCCGAGGCCGCCGTGGGCCGGATGACCCGCGCCGAGGCCGCCCGCCTGGTCGCCGACGGCCGCCGCGGCGCCGAGGCGGTCCAGCAGCTGGTCGCCGACCCGGCCCCGGCGCTGAGCGCCTCCACCCTGGCCCGGGTCACCTTCGAGGCCGCCGCGACGGTCGCCGTCGCCGTGGCCGCCATCTCCCTGACCGACCGGTGGTGGGCCGGTGCGCTCGTCGCCGCAGCGGTGATGGCCGGGACCTCCTTCGTGCTCCTCGGGGTCAGCCCCCGCACGGTGGGGCGCCAGCACGCCGAGGCCGTCGCCCTGCGCACCGCGCCCCGGGTGCGGGTGCTCACCCGGCTCGTCGGGCCGCTGGCGCGGGTGCTCGTCACCGTCGCCAACGCGGTCACCCCCGGCCGCGGCTTCCGCGACGGCCCGTTCTCCAGCGAGGGCGAGCTGCGCGAGCTGGTGGACCGGGCGAGCGAGTCCTCGATCATCGAGGCCGGCGAGCGCGAGATGATCCACTCCGTCTTCGAGCTCGGCGACACGCTCGTCCGCGAGGTGATGTCGCCGCGCACCGACATGGTCACCCTGCCCGCCGACGCGACGCTGCCGCAGGCGATGGGCGCGTTCCTGTCCTCCGGGCACTCGCGGGTGCCGGTCGTGGGGGAGTCGGTCGACGACGTCGTCGGCGTCCTGTTCTTCAAGGACGTCGCCCGCGCGCTGCACGACCGCCGGGCCGGCTCCGCCCGCGCCCGCGACCTCGTGCGCCCGGCCGCCTACGTGCCGGAGAGCAAGCGGATCGACGCCCTGCTGCGGGACATGCAGCACGACTCCCAGCACCTGGCGGTCGTCGTCGACGAGTACGGCGGCGTGGCCGGCCTGGTCACGCTCGAGGACCTCCTCGAGGAGATCGTCGGCGACATCGCCGACGAGTACGACCGCGAGCCGCCGGAGGTCGTGCCGCTGGGCGACGAGGTCTACCGGGTCACCTCGCGCCTGCACGTCGACGACCTCGGCGCGCTGTTCGGCCTCACGGTCGAGGACGACGAGGTGGACTCCGTCGGCGGGCTGCTCGCCAAGGCCCTGGGCACCGTCCCGGACGCCGGCTCCGAGGCCGACGTCGCCGGGCTGCACCTGCTCGCCGACGCCGTCGAGGGCAACCGGATCACCACCGTCGTGGTGCGCCGCTCCGACCCCGAGCACTCCGGGGCGCACCGGTACGAGCCCGAGGACGACGCCGACGCGTCGGCCTCCGTCGAGCGGAGCCGATCGTGACCAGCCAGCCGCCCACCCAGCCGCCCCCGGACCACCGGTCGGGCTTCGCCTGCATGGTCGGGCGCCCCAACGCCGGCAAGTCGACCCTGACGAACGCGCTCGTGGGCCAGAAGGTGGCGATCACCTCCTCGCGGCCGCAGACCACCCGGCACACCGTGCGCGGCATCGTCCACCGCCCCGACGCCCAGCTCGTGCTCGTCGACACCCCGGGCCTGCACCGCCCGCGCACCCTGCTCGGGCAGCGGCTCAACGACCTCGTGCTCTCCACGCTGTCCGAGGTCGACGTCATCGCGTTCTGCCTGCCCGCCGACGAGCGCGCCGGGCCGGGCGACCGCTACATCGCCGCGCAGCTGGCGAAGGTGCCGCGCACCCCGGTGGTCGCGGTGGTGACCAAGGCAGACACGGTCGACCGCGGCCGGCTCGCCGAGCGCCTCCTGGAGGTCACCGCGCTGGGCGGCGACGGCTCCGACGGCGGGCGGCCCTGGGCCGACGTCGTGCCCGTCTCGGCGGTCGACGGCTACCAGGTCGAGGTCGTGGCCGACGTGCTGGCCGGGCACCTGCCGGCGGGGCCGCCGCTGTACCCCGCGGGGGAGCTCACCGACGAGCCCGAGGCCGTGATGGTCGCCGAGCTCGTGCGCGAGGCCGCGCTGGAGGGCGTGCGCGACGAGCTGCCGCACAGCCTGGCCGTGGTGGTCGAGGAGATGGCTCCGCGCGAGGGCCGCGAGGACGGCTTCCTCGACGTCTCCGTGCTCCTCTACGTCGAGCGCGACAGCCAGAAGGGCATCATCATCGGCCGCGGCGGCGCCCGGCTGCGCGAGGTCGGCACCGCGGCCCGCCAGAGCATCGAGGCCCTGCTGGGCACCCGCATCCACCTCGACCTGCGGGTCAAGGTGGCCAAGGACTGGCAGCGCGACCCGCGCCAGCTCGCCCGCCTGGGGTTCTGAGCCCGGACGGGGGCAGGACCCGGCGGGGTCAGGCCGGGGCGGGCTCGGGGCCCACGGCCAGCACCGCGCCGACGAGGGCCGCCGCCTCGGCGGCCGGCAGCGGCCGGGCGAAGCGGAAGCCCTGCCCCGAGGGGCAGCGCAGCGCCCTCAGCGCCGCGACCTGGGCGGCGGTCTCCACGCCCTCGGCGACGACCCCGAGGCCCAGCGCCTGGCCGAGCTCGACGATCGCCGCCGCGACGGCGCGGCCCTGCGCGTCGCGCGCGACGTCGTCCACGAACGCCTTGTCGATCTTGAGGACGTCGACCGGGAAGCGGCGCAGGGCGCTCAGCGAGGAGTAGCCCGTGCCGAAGTCGTCCAGCGCCAGGCGCACGCCCAGGGCCTTGAGGCCGGTGAGCGCGGCGGCGCTCCCGCTGCTCTCCTGGGCGAAGACGCTCTCGGTGATCTCCAGCGTCAGCAGGTGCGGCGCCAGCCCGGAGCCGGCGAGGGCGGCGGCGACGTCCTCGGCGAGGCCGGGGTCCTGGAACTGGCGCACCGAGACGTTGACGCTCATCCCCACGGGGACGCCCGCCCGCTGCCACGCCGCGGCCTGGCTCGCCGCCTCCTGCACGACCCAGCGCCCGATCGGCACGATGAGGCCGTTCTGCTCCGCGAGGGGGACGAACAGCGACGGCGGCACGGTCCCGCGCTCGGGGTGCTCCCAGCGCAGCAGCGCCTCGAAGCCCGTGACCGCGCCCGTGCCCAGGTCCACCACCGGCTGGTAGTGCAGGACGAGCTGGTCGGCGTCCAGGGCCTGGCGCAGGTCGGCGCGCAGGCGCTCGCCGTCGAGCTGGGCGGCGTGGTGGTGCGACTGGAAGACCTCGCACCGCCCCTTGCCGCTCGTCTTGGCCACGTACATGGCGATGTCGGCCGCCCGCAGGACGCCGATCCCGCTGGCGGCGCTGGTGGCGGCCGTGGCCAGGCCCATGCTCGCGCCCGCGCGCACCTGGCGGCCGGCGACGTGCACCGGGTCGCGCAGCGCCCGCTGGGCGCGCTCGGCAGCGCCCAGCGCGTGGTCCCCGCTGTCAGCACCGGTGACGAGGGCGGCGAACTCGTCCCCGGACAGGCGCGCCAGGAGGTCCTGCGGGCGCAGGCAGGCCCGCACCCGGGCGGTCACCTCGCGCAGCAGGGCGTCGCCGCCCTCGTGGCCGAGGCTGTCGTTGACGGTCTTGAGGTCGTCGAGGTCGAGGAAGAGCACCGCCAGCGGCTCCCCGGCGCTGCGGTGGTGGGCCTCCGCCTCGTGCAGGCGCTCCATGAACAGCGCCCGGTTGGGCAGCCCGGTCAGCGGGTCGTAGTACGCCTGGGCGCGCAGCCGCTCCTCGAGCTCCACGCGGTCGCTGACGTCGCGGGTGGTCAGGACCACCCCGCCGACGGCCGGGTCGGCGAGCAGGTCGCTGGCCACCGTCTCGGTCCAGCGCCAGGAGCCGTCGCAGTGGTGCAGGCGCACCACCGTCGAGGCGGCCGCCGCGGGCGAGCCGTCGACCACGGCGGCGAGGTGGGCGGCGAAGGCGGGCGCGTCGTCCGGGTGCACGAGGTCCTGCACCCGGCTGCCGTGCAGCGCGGCGGGCTCGTGGCCGAGCACCCACGCCACCGAGGGCGTCTGCGAGGTGATCCGGCCGTCCGGGTCGACGACGGTGATGACGTCGGACGCGTTGCGCACGAGGGAGCGGAAGTGCTCGCCGTCCTCGAGCGCGTCGAGCAGGCTGTTGAAGGCCCGGGCGGTCTCGCCGAGCTCGTCGTCGGAGTCGACGGCGATCCGCCGCGAGGTGGAGCCGCGCCAGTCGTCGGTGCGGCTGGCCCGCCCGATCGTCGCGGCGACGTCGCGCAGCCGCTCGCTGAGCACCGCCAGGCGGCGGCCCACCACGGCGCGGCACAGGGCGTAGCTCATCGCGCCGACGAGGAAGCCGGCCACGAGGCAGGCCGCGCGGAAGGAGGGGCGGCTGGCGTACTGGGCCGGCACCCCGAGCCCGGTCGCGAAGGGCGGGAAGACCAGCCCGACCGACAGGCCCATCCCCACCATGTACACGGCCAGGTCCCAGAAGACGCGCCGCGTCAGCCGCAGGCCCCGCCGCACCGGGCGCGGGCGGCGCGGCCGGCGCGTCGGGGAGGCGGTGGGGGTCACCCCTGGTGGATCGGTTCCCCTCCCCGCCACCTTGACGTCGCCTACGGTGGCGGCAGGCGGGTTCCGCCGATCAGCCGAGGAGGCCGTCGTGGGTGGTCCGGTGCAGTCCCCGCACGGGCGGCTCGTCGGGGGCGAGGTGCACGTGCCCCTCCTCGACGGCGGCGCCCGGCGCCACGTCGACCTGGACCTCGCCGCCAGCACGCCCGCCTCGCCGGCCGTGGTCCGGGCGGTCCAGGAGTTCCTGCCCTGGTGCTCCAGCGTCCACCGCGGCGCCGGGGCCACCTCCCGCGCCTCCAGCGCCCGGTACGAGGACGCCCGCGCTGCGGTGCTGCGCTTCGTCGGCGCCGATCCCGCCACCCACGTCGCGCTGTTCGGCCGCAACACCACCGAGGCCCTCAACGTGCTCGCGATGCGCCTCGGCCTGGACCGCGAGGACGTGGTGCTGACCACCGCCGTCGAGCACCACGCCAACCTCCTGCCCTGGCGCCGCCACGCCCGGCTGCGCGTGGTCGAGGTCGACGCCCGCGGCACCTTCACCCCCGAGGACGTCGTGGCCGGGCTCGACGAGCACCCTAGGCCGAAGGTGCTCGCGCTGACCGGGGCGTCCAACGTCACCGGCTGGCTGCCGGACCTGGCCCCGATCGCCGCCGCCGCCCGCGCCCGCGGCGTCCTCGTGGTCGTCGACGGCGCCCAGCTCGCGCCCCACCGGCCGGTCGACCTCGCGGCGCTCGGCGTCGACGCCATCGCGCTGTCCGGGCACAAGATGCACGCGCCCTTCGGGGCCGGTGCCCTCGTCGCCCCGCGGCGGCTGTTCGCCACCGGCGAGCCGCTGCTCGTCGGCGGAGGAGCGGTGGCGGCGGTGTCCTTCGACGACGTCGTCTGGGCCGACGGCCCCGACCGCGAGGAGGCCGGCTCGCCCAACGTCGTCGGCGTGGTGGCCCTCGCCGCCGCGGCGGAGGAGCTGTCGGCGTCGTGGCCGGCCGTGCTGGCCCACGAGGACGCGCTCGTGGCCGCCCTGGACGCCGAGCTGGCCGCGGTGCCCGGCCTGCGGCGGTACGGGCCGGTCACGGGGGAGCGGCTGCCCGTGGCGGCCTTCGGCCTCCCGGGCGTCCCGCACGACCTCGTCGCCGCCCGGCTGGCCCACGAGCACGGCATCGGGGTGCGCAGCGGCTGCTTCTGCGCCCACCCGTACCTGGCCCGGCTGCTGGCGCTCGGCGAGGAGGAGGTCGCCCGGTTCCACCGCGACGCGGTCTCGGGCGACCGCAGCCGCCTGCCCGGCGCCGTGCGCGCCAGCGCCGGGCGGTCGACAACCCTGGAGGACGTCGCCCTGCTCGGCGAGGCGCTGCGGGCCATCGCGGCCACGCCGGCCGGCGGCGCGCGCTACGCCCGCGACGAGCACGGCGACCTCGTCCCGGCGCGGGGAGCCGACCCCGCCGGCCCCGCCGACCTGGTCGACCTGGTCGACCTGCAGCCGCTCCCCGCCGCCGCCCACCGCTGAGCGGCCCGGTCACAGCAGCAGCTTGAACCCCACGTGGCTGGGGGTGAACCCCAGGCGCTCGTAGAACCGGTGCGCGTCGGTGCGGCGCCCGTCGGTGGTCAGCTGCACCAGCGCGCACCCGCGGCGGCGAGCCTCGTCCACCGCCCAGGTGAGCAGCGCCGTCCCCGCGCCGCCGGAGCGGTGGGCCGCGGCCACGCGCACGGCCTCCACCTGCGCGCGCAGCGCGCCGCGGCGCGCCAGGCCCGGCAGGAAGCTGAGCTGGAGCGTGGCGACCACCTCGTGGCCGTCCCCCTCGCGCGGAGCGGCCACGACGAGCAGGTGCGCCGGGTCGGCGTCCACGGCCGCGAAGGCCCGCTCGTAGGGCTCGAGGCCGGCGGCGTCGGCGGCGTCGTCGCGGGTGGCGCCGAGCTGGTCGTCGGCCAGCAGCCGCACGAGGGCGGGGACGTCGTCGGCCGTGGCGCGGCGCACGACCAGGACGCCGCTGCGGACGGGGAGCTCGGCGAGGACGGTCACGGCGGCCAGCCTGCCGCAGCGCCCACCGCCGCACCCGACCACCGCGCCCACCACCGCGCCGCGCCGCGCGGTGGTCGGGGGGCACGGGGGTGCGCTACCGTCGCAGCGTGCGCGAGCTGCTGCTCCTCGGCTGCCGCGACGAGGTCCTGTAGCCCAGGTCGGCTCCCTCGTCGCGGAGTCCGCTGCTGCCGGCCGCTCAGCCGCTCTCCCCCCGAGGTCGTGACCATGCGCAACACCCAGCAGCCCTCCGCGATGCCGGCGCACCGCTACCGCCCCTACGCCGAGCAGTTCGCCGTCGACCTGCCCGACCGCACCTGGCCCGCGCGCCGGGTCGAGGCCGCCCCGCGCTGGTGCGCGGTCGACCTGCGCGACGGCAACCAGGCCCTGATCGACCCGATGAGCCCGGACCGCAAGATGCGGATGTTCGAGCTCCTCGTCGGCATGGGCTACAGGGAGATCGAGGTCGGCTTCCCCTCGGCGAGCCAGGCCGACTTCGACTTCGTGCGCCAGCTCGTCGAGGGCGACCGGATCCCCGACGACGTGACGATCCAGGTGCTCACCCAGGCCCGCGAGCACCTCATCGAGCGCACCTACGAGTCGCTGCGCGGTGCCCGCCAGGCGATCGTCCACCTCTACAACTCCACCTCGGTGCTGCAGCGCGAGGTCGTGTTCGGGCTCGACCCCGACGGCGTGGTGGACCTGGCCCTGAACGGCGCCCGGCTGTGCCGCAAGTTCGAGCAGCTCGTCCCGGGCACCGACGTCTACTACGAGTACAGCCCGGAGTCCTACACCGGCACCGAGCTGGAGTTCGCGGCCCGGATCTGCAACGAGGTCCTCGCCGTCTTCGAGCCGTCACCGGACCGCAAGGTGATCATCAACCTGCCGGCCACGGTCGAGATGGCCACCCCGAACGTCTACGCCGACTCCATCGAGTGGATGGGCCGCCACCTCGACTCGCGCTCCGACGTCCTGCTCTCGCTGCACCCCCACAACGACCGCGGCACGGCCGTGGCCGCCGCCGAGCTGGGCCTGATGGCCGGCGCCGACCGGGTCGAGGGCTGCCTGTTCGGCAACGGCGAGCGCACCGGCAACGTCGACCTCGTCACCCTGGGCCTGAACCTGCTGACCCAGGGCGTGGACCCCCAGGTGGACTTCTCCGACCTCGACGGCGTGCGCCGCACCGTGGAGTACTGCAACCAGATCGCGGTGCACGAGCGCTCGCCCTACGGCGGCGACCTCGTCTACACGGCGTTCTCCGGCTCCCACCAGGACGCCATCAAGAAGGGCTTCGACGCGCTCGAGGCCCGCGCGGCCGCGGCCGGCGTCCCGGTCGAGCAGGCCGAGTGGGCCGTGCCGTACCTGCCGATCGACCCCCGCGACGTCGGGCGCAGCTACGAGGCCGTCATCCGGGTCAACAGCCAGTCCGGCAAGGGCGGCGTGGCCTACCTCATGCGCACCGAGCACTCCCTGGACCTGCCGCGGCGCCTGCAGATCGAGTTCAGCCAGGTCGTCCAGCGGCGCACCGACGACCAGGGCGGGGAGGTCTCGGCCGCGCAGCTGTGGGAGGTCTTCGCCGACGAGTACCTGCCCTCGACCGACCCGGCGCGGGCGTGGGGGCGGTTCTCGCTGCGCGGCCTGCGCTCGGCCAGCCAGGTCGAGGGCGCCGACGCCCTCTCCGTCGACCTCGTCGCCGACGGCGCCGAGCGCACCCTGGAGGGGCTCGGCAACGGCCCGATCGCCGCTTTCGTCGCGGCGCTGTCGGAGGTCGGCGTGGCCGTGCGGGTCCTCGACTACGCCGAGCACGCGCTGGGCTCGGGCGGGGACGCCAACGCGGCGGCCTACGTCGAGTGCGAGGTGGGCGACCGCGTCCTGTGGGGCGTGGGGATCGACGCCAACATCGTCGTGGCCTCGCTCAAGGCGGTCGTCTCCGCTGTGAACCGCGCCTCACGCCTCACCCGTTAGGCCCATCAGGTCACCCGCAGCCCCGTCCGATGTCCCACAGTTGTCCCGGACGGGGCCGCGGGTGCCCCGACGAGGCCGATCGGGGGTGCGCGCGTGGGAGCAGGCGAGCTCGTCCCCGTCCCCGACTTCGGTCCCTTCGACCGCATCGCGCAGGTGCAGCACGACCGCTTCCTCGACGCCGAGCTGACCGAGGCCGTGCACCTCATGCGCGTCGGCGCCGCGTGGGTCGAGCGCGCGGGCGACCGCACCACGAGCCGCTACCTGCGCTACATCGGCGCCAGCGCCCTGCGCGACCTCGGTCTCCACGTCGAGGCGCTGGAGGTGGCCGCGGGCCTCGCCGACGAGCTCGACGCGGGGCTGGAGCCGCTGTGGCGGGCGAAGGCGCTGGCGCTCGCGGCGCAGTGCTGCCTGGGCCTGGGCCGCTCCGGCCCGGCGATGGAGCACCTGGCCGAGGCCGCGGAGCTGCTCGAGCGCCACCCGTCGCTGCGGCACAACCACGCCTCGGCCGCGATGGCGGTCGGCCTGGCGATGGAGTCCGCAGGCGCCTACGAGGTCGCGCTGACGACCCTGGAGCGAGCGCTGGACGGCTCGACCGTGCACGCCCTGCACGGCCTGCCCGAGGTCGCCCTGCTGCACCT
>NZ_JBZYWI010000229.1:0-2879 GCF_058932755.1 Quadrisphaera sp. DVD1 | reverse complement strand
CTTTGACGAGGAGGGTCACCCCTGCACTGCAGGAGTGGCCCTCCTCGTCGCATTTCCCGTTCCGCCCACTCCGTTCCGTGCCGACCTGAACAGCGGGAGCCAGGACCATGCGTGATTCCTCCGGCGGCCGCGGCCGCTCCTTCGACGGGGACCGGCGCCGGGCCGACGACCAGCGCCCCCGCTCCGGCTCGCCGGCGCGCTCGGGCTCGGGCTCGGCGCCCAGGTCGGGCGGCGCTCCCCGTGGTGGCCGCCCCGACGGCGGTGGGTCCTCCGGCGGGGGAGACCGCGGGCCGCGCAGCGGGGCGCCGAGGAGCCCGCGCAGCGCCGAGGCGAGCGTGCGGCGCGTCGAGCCGCCGCTACCCGACGACGTCACCGGCAGCGAGCTGGACCGCGACGTGCGCGCCGACCTGCTGACCCTGGCCAAGGACAACGCCATCGCCGTCTCCCGGCACCTCGTCATGGCCGGGCGGCTGCTCGAGGACGACCCCGAGGCCGCCTACGCGCACGCCATGGCCGCGCAGCGCCGGGCCGGCCGGATCGGGTCGGTCCGGGAGGCCGCGGGCCTGGCGGCCTACGCCATCGGTGCCTACGACGAGGCGCTGCGCGAGCTGCGCACGGCGCGGCGCCTCACCGGCTCCGAGGTGCACCTGCCCCTCATGGCCGACTGCGAGCGCGCCCTGGGCCGTCCCGAGAAGGCGCTCGAGCTGGCGGCCTCTCCCGAGGCGGCTCGCCTGGACGCCCAGGGCCAGGTCGAGATGCGCATCGTCGCCGCCGGCGCGCGCCTGGACATGGGGCAGCCTGACGCCGCCGTCGTCACCCTGCAGGGGCCCGAGCTGACCGCCCGGAACCCGCAGCCGTGGCACGCGCGGCTGCTCTCCGCGTACGCGGACGCCCTGGCCGCCGCCGGGCGCGCCGAGGAGGCGCAGACGTGGCTGCAGCGGGCCGAGGCGGCGGACCGCACCGGGGCCACCGGCGCCGGCCGCCGCCTGTCGGGGGAGGAGGAGATCGTCGTCTACGACCTCCTCGAGGACGCGGAGGACCCCTCGGGCGACGTCCCCGGCGGCTCCCCGAGCGCCGGCTGAGCCGGGCTACCGTCTGGCATGGCCTCCTCTCCCACCGGCGCCCCCAGCGGGGGCGCCTACGAGTGGCTCCAGCGCGGGCTGGCCCTGCTGGAGCGCGGTGACGGGTTCGCCGCCCTCGTCCTCCTCGAGCGAGCCGCCCGCGAGCACCCCGGGTCGGCGAGCGTCCTGGAGGCCCTCGCCCGGGCGCAGTACCAGGCCGGCCAGCCGGAGGCGGCCGCGCAGACGTTCAGCCGGCTGGTCGCGGCCTCGCCGGACGCCGACTACGCGCACTTCGGCCTCGGTGTGGTCCTGGCGCGCCTCGACCGGTTGACCGAGGCGGCCGAGCACCTCGCCCTGGCGACGGCGATGCGGCCCGACCGCACCGACTACAGCGAGCGCCTGCGCCAGGTGCGCGCCACCCTGCGGGCCCGTCGGGAGGCCGGTCGTGGCTGAGCGCGCGCTGCACGAGGATCACGACCTGCTGCTGCTCGACCTCGACGGCGTCGTCTACGTCGGGGCCGGTGCGGTCCCCGGGGCGGTGCCGGCGCTGGAGGCCGCCGTGGCCGCCGGAGCGGTCACGAGCTTCGCCACCAACAACGCCTCGCGCACGCCCGAGGACGTCGCGGAGCACCTGCGCTCCCTCGGCGTCGCCGCCGCGCCGGCGGACGTCACCACGTCCTCCCAGGCCGCGGCCCTGCTCGTGAGCGAGCGGCTGGGCGCCGGCGCCCGGGTGCTCCCCGTGGGCGGCCCCGGCGTGCGCGCGGCCCTCCTCGAGGCCGGTCACGTGCCCGTGGGCGTCGACGACGCCCCGGACGCCGTCGTCCAGGGGTTCGGCCGCGGGCTGACCTGGAGCGACCTGGCGGACGCCGCGGCCGCCGTGCGCGGCGGCGCCCTGTGGGTGGCCACGAACACCGACCTCACCCTGCCGACCGAGCGCGGCCCGGCTCCGGGCAACGGCTCGCTCGTGGGGGCCGTGCGCAACGCCGTCGACGTCGACCCGCTCGTGGCGGGCAAGCCCGAGCCGGGCCTGTTCCGCGCGGCGGCGCAGCGCGCCGGTGCCCGGGCACCGCTCGTCATCGGCGACCGGCTCGACACCGACATCGCCGGGGGCCGCCGCGCCGGGATGGCGTCCATGCTCGTCCTCACCGGCCTGACCGGGCCCCTGCAGCTGCTGGCGGCCGCACCGGAGCAGCGCCCGGACCACGTGAGCGCCGACCTGTCGGGCCTGCTCGTCCCGCCCCGCCAGGCCGCGGCCGCCCACGGCGCGTGGACGTGCGGCGGCGCCACGGCCGCCGTCCGCGGTGGGCGCCTCGAGGCGTCCTGGCAGCACGAGGAGCCGGCAGGCTCGGCGGCGGACGCCCGAGAGCACCTGGTCGACCTCCTGCGCGCCTGCTGCGCCGCGGCCTGGGAGGCCTTCCCCGACGAGCCGGCCGCCCTGCCGCTGGACGCGTCCCTGGCGCAGGCCCTCGAGGCCCTCGGCGGCTCCTGACCAGCACCCCGCGCTCCACCCGGCCAGCGCTGTCCGTCGAGACGGGTAGCGTGACCAGCGGCTCGAGGAGAAGGAGGCGGCGATGTCCTGGGAGGGTCTGCGCGGCTACGCGCAAGCGGCCAACGACCTGTCCGGGATCGCCCGTGCCCGGCTCCTGGAGGTCGTGCGCGAGGCGCTGCGGGGCGAGGTCGAGCGCGCCGGGGGCGCCCTGGGCCTCGCCGGTGTGCAGGAGGTGGCCCGCCTGCGCCGCACCGTCGAGCGGCTCGAGCGGCGGGTGAGCGCGCTGGAGGAGGCCACCGGAACGGGCTCCCCGTCGCGCCGCCCCACGC
>NZ_JBZYWI010000228.1:0-2897 GCF_058932755.1 Quadrisphaera sp. DVD1 | reverse complement strand
GCGCTCACGCCCAGCAGCCCCGGCTCGGCGAGGGGGTTGCGCGAGGCGGCCTGCAGCACCGCGCCGGCCACCCCCAGGGCGAGCCCGACCCCCGCGGCGACGAGCGTGCGCGGCACCCGCAGGCCCAGGACGGCGAAGCGCGCGTCGTCGTCACCACCGCCGACGAGCACGGCGAGGGCCCGCGCGGGACCCACCTCGCCGGCACCGAGCGCGAGGCTGGCGACCACCGCCACGAGCAGCGCCAGCGCGGCCGGGAGCACGCCGCGGCGCAGCAGGGCGCGCTGGTCCACCCGGCCTCCGATCCCCGACCCCGTGGGGGCCCGCTCTGGACAGGCACGGTCGCCGTCCCTCTATGGTGAGGCTCACCTTACCTGCGGCGACCGGCCGCCGGGGAGCACCACCTGTGGAGGACCTCTGTGAGCACGACCACCCCGGCGCAGCGACGTCGAGGCCCGCTGGCCGCGCCCGCCTCCGTCGCCCTCGCCGCAGCGGCCGCCCTCGCCCTGTCCGCGTGCGGCGGCGGCGACGGCGCCAGCGGCGGCGGCGGCACCTCCGAGCCGAGCGCGTCGGCGTCCGAGACGACCGTGAGCACGGCGTTCGGCGACGTCCCGGTGCCCGCGGAGCCGCAGAGCGTCGTCGCCCTGGCCGAGCCGGCCCTCGACGTCGCGCTCGCGGTCGGCGTCACGCCGGTGGGCACCACCGCCAGCCGCGGCGGCACCGAGCCGCCGGCCTACCTCGGCGAGGAGGCCGCCGCCGTCCCGGTCGTGGGCACCGTGCGCGAGGCGAACCTCGAGGCGGTCGTCGAGGCTGCGCCGGACCTCATCCTCGCCGCCAGCGGCCTGGACCAGGCGCAGTACGAGGCGCTGTCGGCGATCGCCCCCACCGTCGTGCCCGAGGCGGCCGCCCCCGGAGACTGGCAGGCGCCGCTGCACACCTACGCCGAGGCGCTGGGCGCCGACGACGAGCTGACCGAGCGCCTGGACGCCGTCACCGAGCGCGCCGAGGCGGTGGCGGCGGACGGCGGTCTCGACGGCACGGCCGCCGTCGTGCGCTGGATGGAGACCGGCCCGGTGCTCATGAGCTCGGCGCTCATGCCCGGCACGCTCCTGGCGGCCGCCGGAGCGGACGCCCTGCCGGCGGCCGCGGGCCTGGGCGACGCCCCGCACAGCGACCCGCTGTCGCTGGAGAACCTCGGCGAGGTCGACGCCGACCACCTCTTCCTCGCCGCGTTCGGCGAGGGCGGCGACACGGCGCTGGCCGCCGCGCAGGCCGACCCGGCCTTCGCCCGGCTGAAGGCCGCGCAGTCCGGCGCGACCACCGAGGTCGACGGCGGGGTGTGGACGTCGAGCTCGGGCCCGATCGCGGCCGAGGCGGTCATGGACGACATCGAGGCCGCCGCCGGCGCCTGACCCCGTCCCCCCACCAGCGGGCCGGCGCAGCCTCCCGGCGGGCTGCGCCGGTCCGTGCTGCCTAGGCTGGCCCGGTGGTGGGAGCGCTGAGCGCGTGGGCGGGCGGGCCGTGGCTCGAGGACGGCAACCGCGGTGACGTCGTGGAGATCGCGACCGAGCTGGAGGAGCTGGGCTACACCCGGCTGTGGCTGTCCGCGGGTTTCGGCGACGGCGTGCCGGCGATCTTCGGCGAGCTGCTGGCGGCGACCACCCGGCTGCAGGTGGCCAGCGGGATCCTCAGCATCTGGCACGCCCGCCCGCAGCAGTCCGCGGACGCCGTGGCGGAGCTCGAGCGGGCGCACCCGGGCCGGTTCCTCCTGGGCCTGGGCGCCAGCCACGCGCCGCTGGTGGAGAGCAGCGGGGAGGCCTACCGGCGTCCGTACAGCCGGATGGTCTCCTACCTCGACGAGCTGGACGCCGCCTCGCCCCCGGTGCCGCCCGAGCGGCGGGTGCTGGCCGCGCTCGGCCCGCGGATGCTTGAGCTCTCCGGGGAGCGGGCGGTCGGCGCGCACCCGTACTTCGTCCCCGTGGACCACACGGTCGAGGCCCGTGAGCAGCTCGGCTCCGGGGTGCTGCTCGCGCCCGAGGTCGCCGTCGTCCTCGAGCCCGACGCCGCCACCGCGCGCAGCGTGGCCCGGCGCTACACGACCCCGTACCTGCAGATGCCCAACTACACGAACACCCTGCGGCGCCTCGGCTGGGCCGAGGAGGACCTCTCCGGCGGCGGCAGCGACGCCCTGGTCGACGCCCTCATCCCCTGGGGCACGACCGAGCGCGTCGCCGCGCGGATCGCCGAGCACCACGCGGCCGGCGCCGACGAGGTGGCCGTGCAGGTGCTCACCGCCTCCGGCGCGCTGCCGCGCAACGAGTTCGCGGAGCTCGCCGACCTGCTCCTCTGAGCCGCCGCCCGCGCCCCTCCACCGCACTCCTCCGGAGGAGTGCGGTTCAGCCCGCCCCATGAGCCGCACTTCTCCGGAGGAGTGCGGTCCAGCCCGCCCCATGAGCCGCACTTCTCCGGAGGAGTGCGGTGGAGCGAGCCCTTGCAGGACCCGCACATCTCCTGAGCGGCTCCCGGACGCCGTCGCCCTAGCCTCGACGACGTGACCTCGACGCCGTCCCCGCCCGCCACCGTCGTCGTCGTCGAGGACGAGCCCGTCATCGCCGAGGCGGTCGCCGCCCGGCTGCGCGCCGACGGCCACCGCGTCGAGGTGGCCCTCGACGGCCCGGCGGGGGTCGCGCTGTGCCAGCGGGTGCGCCCCGACCTCGTCGTGCTCGACCTCATGCTGCCCGGCCTCGACGGCTACGAGGTGTGCCGGCAGGTGCAGGCGGAGCAGGACGTGCCGGTGCTCATGCTCACCGCGCGCGACGACGAGACCGACGTCGTGGTGGGCCTGCGGATGGGCGCCGACGACTACCTGACGAAGCCGTTCAGCCCGCGGGAGCTGTCGG
>NZ_JBZYWI010000227.1:0-3002 GCF_058932755.1 Quadrisphaera sp. DVD1 | reverse complement strand
GCTGACCGCGGCCGGCCGCGCGAAGCTGCTCACCGCGCCGGCCCGCAGCGGCCGCGCCGTCGTGCGGCTGTTCGCCGGCGACGGCACGGGCTGCCCCGCCCTGGCCGAGGAGATCGCCGCCTGCCGCAAGGCCGGCGTCCGCGTCGAGGTCGCCCCCGGCGTCTCCGCGGCCGTCGCGGTCCCGATCTACGCCGGCGTGGCCACCGCCACCGCCCGGGCCAGCGACGTCCACGTGCTGGACGCCGCCCTGGGAGAGGCGGCCGTGGACGCCGTGGCCAAGGTGCCCGGCACGCTCGTCGTCTCCGGCTCCGCCGAGGACCTCGGCGTCGCCGCGAAGTCGCTCGTGGCGGCGGGCCGCTCGGGCGACCAGGAGGTCGTCGTGACCTCCCGCGCCACCACCACCGCGCAGCGCACCGTCACGGCCACCCTCTCGACGCTGGCCGACGTGCTCTCGGTCGAGGCCGAGCAGGTGCCGGCCCCGCTCGTCGCCGTCATCGGCCCGGGCACGGGCAAGCGCGACAAGCTCTCCTGGTTCGAGAACCGGCCGCTGTTCGGCTGGCGGGTGCTCGTCCCGCGCACGCAGGCGCAGTCCGGCTCGGCCGTCGAGGCCCTGGCCGCCGCCGGTGCGGTCAGCGAGGTCGTCCCCACGATCGCCGTGGAGCCCCCGCGCACCCCGCACCAGATGGAGAAGGCCGTGCGCGGCCTGGTCACCGGCCGGTACGAGTGGGTGGGCTTCACCTCGGTCAACGCCGTGCGCGCCGTCCGCGAGAAGTTCCGCGAGTACGGCCTCGACGCCCGGGCCTTCTCGGGCCTGAAGGTCGCCGCGGTCGGCGGCACCACCGCGCAGGCGCTGCGCGAGTGGGGCATCGAGCCCGACCTCGTGCCCTCCGGCGAGCAGTCGGCGTCCGGGCTGCTGGCCGACTGGCCGCCGTTCGACGAGGTGCTCGACCCGATCGACCGCGTCTTCCTGCCCCGCGCCGACATCGCGACGGAGTCCCTCGTCGAGGGGCTGCAGGCGATCGGCTGGCAGGTCGACGACGTCACGGCCTACCGCACCGTGCGGGCCGCCCCGCCGCCCGCGCCGGTGCGCGACGCGATCAAGACCGGGGCCTTCGACGCCGTCGTCTTCACCTCCTCCTCCACGGTGCGCAACCTCGTCGGCATCGCGGGCAAGCCGCACCCGGCGACGGTGGTGGCCTGCATCGGCCCGGCGACCTGCGCCGCGGCCACCGAGCTCGGCCTGCGCGTCGACGTCCAGGCGCCGGAGGCGAGCATCGCCTCGCTCGTCGACGCCCTGGCCGAGCACGGCGCGCAGCTGCGCGCCGCGGCCGAGGAGGCCGGCGAGCCGGTGCTGCGCCCGAGCGAGCGCCGCGGCGGCGCGCGGAGGCGCAGCCGCTGATGGGCTTCCCCGCCGAGCGCCCCCGGCGCCTGCGCGCCACCCCGGCGCTGCGCTCGCTGAACGCCGAGCACCACCTGGCGCCCGAGCGCCTCGTGCTGCCGCTGTTCGTCAAGGAGGGCCTGAGCGACCCGTCGCCGCTGGGCAGCATGCCCGGAGTGCTCCAGCACACCCTGTCCTCGCTGGTCGACGCCGCCGCCGAGGCCGTGGACGCCGGGGTCGGCGGGCTGATGCTCTTCGGCGTGCCCGCGGTGCGCGACGCGCGCGGCAGCGGCGCCGACGACCCCGAGGGCATCCTCAACCTCGCGCTGCGCGCGGTGGCCGACGCGGTCGGCGACCGGGCGGTGGTGATGGCCGACCTCTGCCTGGACGAGTTCACCGACCACGGCCACTGCGGCGTCCTCGACGACGCCGGCCGGGTCGACAACGACGCCACGCTGGAGCGCTACACCTCCATGGGGCTGGCCCAGGCGGCCGCCGGGGCCCACCTGCTGGGCCTGAGCGGGATGATGGACGGCCAGACCGCCGCCGTGCGCGGCGCGCTGGACGCCGCCGGGCGCGACGACGTGCTGCTCCTGGCCTACGCGGCCAAGTACGCGTCGGCCTTCTACGGGCCCTTCCGCGAGGCCGTCGACTCCACCCTCACCGGTGACCGCAAGAGCTACCAGATGGACCCGGGCAACCGCCGCGAGGCGCTGCGCGAGGTGCGCCTGGACGTGGCCGAGGGCGCCGACGTCGTCATGGTCAAGCCCGCGCTGCCCTACCTCGACGTGCTCTCCGACGTCGCCGCGGTGGTGGACGTGCCGGTCTGGGCGTACCAGGTCTCCGGGGAGTACGCGATGGTCGAGGCGGCCGCCGCGAACGGCTGGATCGACCGGGAGCGCTCGATCCTCGAGACGCTGCTGTCGGTGCAGCGCGCCGGGGCGACCGCCACCCTGACGTACTGGGCGACCGAGGTCGCCACGCTGCTCCGCCGGGGCTGACCCGCAGGACGCCGGTCCGGCGCACCGGGTCTCAGCGCGCCGGTCTCAGCGCGCCGGGTCTCAGCGCGCCCGGGACGACCCGGTGTCGGTACGTTCGTCCTCGAGCGCCCGCTGGGCCCGGTGGGCGCGTGCGACGACCGAAGGAGCTGGCCGACGATGACCGCACCGTCCCTCGAAGCCGCCCGCAGGTGGAAGGGCATGCCGGTCACCGACCGCACCGGCGCGCCCCTCGGCACGTGCTCCGGCGCCTTCACCGACGACACCACCGGCGACGTCGAGTGGATCGACGTCGAGCTGACCGGTGGGGGCCGCTCCGTCGTCCCCGCGGACGACGCGCAGGAGGTGGCCGGGAGCGTTCGCCTCGCCCACTCCCGCGAGGCGGTGAGGAGCGCGCCCGCGACGTCCTCCCGGGACGCGCTGAGCGTCCCCGACGAGGACCTCCTGCGCGACCACTACGGGCGGGCCGCGCAGGAGCCGCCGTCCGTGGCGCCGTCCGTGGCGCCGGAGGCCGCGACGGCGGACGACGCCCCCCGCCGGGCCGGCGCGGGGGGCGCCCCCCAGCACCGGGCGCCGCGGACCGGCAGCTCCACCATCCGCCTGTCTCTTCTCCACATCTCCGAGCC
>NZ_JBZYWI010000226.1:0-3044 GCF_058932755.1 Quadrisphaera sp. DVD1 | reverse complement strand
CGCTCGGCCTCGACGCGCGCCTTCTCGGCCTCGAACTCGGCGGCGTCCACGGTGGTGACCGCGGCCAGGGCGAAGCTGACCTGCGCCTCGGAGGGCACCGAGATCGGCGCCGAGATCGGCGCCGACGGCACGGCAGCGATCTGCTGGGTGTTGCCGGTCTCCGTGGGCTCGGGAGACACGTCGATCAGCGGGGTGGCGCCGGCGGCCGGGAGGCCCATGGTCACCACGAGGCCCGAGGAGGCCGCGATGACGGCCGAGCGGCGGCTGACCGCCGTCGCGCTGGTGGACACGGCGTCGCCGATGACGCTCAGGGGGGTCGAGGGCCGCACGGGTGCGCGGTGCCTCGCCAGAGTCCGGATGCTCACGTCGTTCTACGCCTCTCCATCGCCTGCGAGGTGAGCTGTCGGGTTCGGGTGGGAGTGCACCCGGCGTCCGTCCCGACCGAACCGGTCGGTGCGTCCGCTTCACCCCGAGGAGCTCCGCGTGGGAGCCCCAGAAAGTGTGGGTCCCCCGCCCCTGCCGGCGGTGTTGAGCGGGCCTGCGACCGGCGGCAGGGCTAGGCGTCCGGTCGAGGGTCTTCGGGAGTGGGTCCCGAGGACGTCGCCGACACTAACCGACCCTCGGCGCGAAGTAGCAACAACACACAGGCCGAACGAAACGTGATCCGCGTCACACACGTGAACCGGTACAGAGCCGGACGCACCGGGCGCGACGCCCCCCGGCCGGCCGACCGAGGGGCGTCGTCGCAGGTCAGGCGCCAATCGTCGCGGCACCGGGAAGGCGTCGCAGCGAGATCACGCAGCGGTCACGGCAAGGTCACGATCAGGTCACAGCGGGACGACGAAGACGTGCGCGGCCACGTCGTCGCCGAGGTCGACGGACTCGCCACCGGGCCCGCCGGTCACCACGACGTGCCCGCGGGAGGGCCGCGTGACGGTCACGGTGCTGCCCGGGCGCAGCCCCGCGCGGGACAGCGCGGTCATCGAGACGGGGTCGGTCTGGGCCGGCTCACCCAGCCGGCGCACCCGCACGGTCGCCGGGTCGGGCGAGGCGACCTGGGTGAGGGGGACGACGCCCTCGCGGAAGTCCTCCACGGGGGCGTCCTCGCCGATCTCGGCCAGCCCCGGGATCGGGTTGCCGTAGGGGGACTCCACCGGGTGGTCCAGCAGCTCGAGCAGGCGCCGCTCGACCCGCTCGCTCATCACGTGCTCCCAGCGGCAGGCCTCCTCGTGGACGTACTCCCACTCCAGGCCGATGACGTCGATGAGCAGCCGCTCGGCGAGGCGGTGCTTGCGCATCACCCGGGTGGCCTTGGCCCGGCCGTCGTCGGTGAGCTCCAGGTGGCGGTCGCCGCTGACCACCACCAGGCCGGCCCGCTCCATCCGCGCCACGGTCTGCGAGACGGTCGGGCCGCTCTGCCCGAGCCGCTGGGCGATGCGCGCCCGCAGGGGGACGATGCCCTCCTCCTCGAGCTCGTAGATCGTGCGCAGGTACATCTCCGTGGTGTCGATGAGGTCGCTCACGGCGCCGTCCCTCCTAGATCGTCCAGCCTGTGGACAGGCTAGGGCTCCCGCCCCCGCCGCCGCGCCGCAGGCGGCCCCCGCCCGCGCCACCTAGGGTCGACCAGGTGCCCGCCACCGTGCTCTGGCTGCGCCGGGACCTGCGCCTGGCCGACTCCCCCGCCCTCCTGGCCGCGGTCGCCGAGGCCGGTGCGGACGGCGTCCTGCCGCTGTTCGTGCTCGACCCGGCGCTGCTCGGGCCGGCCGGGCCCACCCGCACCGCCTGGCTGCTGCGCTCGCTGCGGGCGTGGTCGGACTCCACCGGCGGCGCCCTCGTCGTCCGCTCCGGCGACCCGGTCGACGTCGTGCCCGCGGTCGCCGCCGAGGTGGGGGCGCACGCCGTCCACGCCACCGCGGACGCCGGCCCGCACGGGCGCCGGCGCGACGAGGCCGTCGCGACCGCCCTGGCCACCGCCGGCCGCGCGCTCGTGCGCACCGGCACGCCGTACGCGATCGGTCCCGGCACCCTGCTCACCGCCGGTGGCACGCCGTTCGCGGTCTACTCCGCCTTCGACCGCGCCTGGGTCGCGCACGGGACCCCCGCCCCGGCCGCCGCGCCGACCGGCGACCCGTGGCTGCGCGGACCGGCCACCGAGGGCCTCCCGCCCGAGCCGGACCTCGGCGGCCTGGCCCTGCCCCCAGCGGGAGAGGCCGCGGCGCTGGCCCGCTGGGCCGCCTTCCGCGAGCGGATCGGCGACTACGACCGCGACCGCGACCGGCCCGACCGCGACGGCACCTCGCAGCTGTCGGTGCACCTGAAGTACGGGGAGGTCCACCCGCGCACGCTGCTCGCCGACCTGCCCGCCCTAGTGCGCGACGGCGCCCGGCCCGAGGGCGTGGAGGCGTTCCGCAAGGAGCTGGTCTGGCGCGAGTTCTACGCCGACGTGCTGTGGCACCGGCCCGAGACCGCCCGGGAGTACTACCGCCCGCAGCTCGAGGCGATGCAGTACGCCGACCCGTCGGCGTCCGCCGAGGCCGCCGAGCTGCTCGCCGCCTGGGAGGCGGGGCGCACCGGCTTCCCGCTCGTGGACGCCGGGCTGCGCCAGATGCGCGCCGAGGGCTGGATGCACAACCGGGTGCGGATGGTCGTGGCGAGCTTCCTCGTCAAGGACCTCCACCTGGACTGGCGGGTGGGCGCCCGCGTCTTCATGCACTGGCTGCGCGACGGCGACCTGGCCAGCAACAACCACGGCTGGCAGTGGGTGGCCGGCTCGGGCACCGACCCCGCGCCGTACTTCCGGATCTTCAACCCGGTCACCCAGGGCCTGAAGTTCGACCCCGACGGCGACTACGTGCGCCGGTACGTGCCCGAGCTGGCGCACCTGGCCGGGCGCGCCGCCCACGAGCCGTGGAAGGCCCCCGACGGGTACGCCCACGGCTACCCGCAGCGGATCGTCGACCACGCCACCGAGCGGGCGGAGTCCCTGGCCCGCTACGCCGCCGTGCGCGACTGAGGAGCGGCCGAGGCGCGGCCGAGGCGCGGCC
>NZ_JBZYWI010000225.1:0-3048 GCF_058932755.1 Quadrisphaera sp. DVD1 | reverse complement strand
GCGCGGGGCCCTGTCCGGCGTCCAGGCGGCCGTGCCGCCCCTGCGTGAGGGGCGTCACCTCCGGGCCGCCCGGGCCCGTCTGGCCGAGCGGACGCCGGTCGCAGCCACCACGATCGACCTGCGCGCACCGGCAGGCGCCTCGTCGGCACCGGCGGCCGCGCCGCCGGACTGACCGACCGATCCCGCTGGAGGCACCGCTCATGACCACGACGCCCAGCACGTTCCCCCCGCCCGGCCCGGAGATCGGGGCGGGCGGTCCCTCGGTGCTCGCCCGGCGTCCGGTGCTGCAGGCGCTGATGGACCTGCCGATGAGCGCCTCGGGCCTCGACCCGGTCGCCGGGGCGATCAAGAAGGCGGTCAAGGCGGTCGAGCCGCGCTGGCTGGCGGACGTCCTGCACGGCACCTGGCTGGGCCACCCGCTGCACCCGGTGCTGGCCGAGATCACCCTGGGCCTGTGGGTCAGCTCCGGCGTGCTCGACGCGCTCGCCCTCGCCGGCCTCGTGCCCGACGACCTCGAGGACGGCGCCGAGGCCGCCACCGCGACCCTCGTGGGCGCCGGCCTGACGACGGCCCTGCCGACGATCGCCGCGGGCTGGACGGACTGGTCGGACCTGCACACCGAGCAGCAGCGCCTCGGCCTCGTGCACTCGGCGGGCAACTACACCGCTGCGGCGCTGTTCGCCGCCTCCCTCGCCGCGCGCCTGCGGGGTCGGCGGGACCGCGGCCGCTGGCTGTCCGTGGCGGCCGTGAGCGTCTCGGCGCTCGGCGCCGCCCTCGGCGGGCACCTGTCCTACCGCTGGGCGGCCGGGATGAACCACGCCGAGGACGTCCCGCACCGCGTGCCCCAGGGCTGGCACCGCGTCGCGGCCTGGGACGACCTCGCGCTCGGCCGGCCGACCGCCGGGCGCCTGGGCGAGGTGCCGGTCGTCGTCCTGCGCACCGAGGACGGCGTCGCGGTGCTCGCCAGCGCCTGCAGCCACCTCTCCGGCCCGCTCTCCGAGGGCGACGTGGTCGTCGAGGACGGCCAGACCTGCCTGGTGTGCCCGTGGCACGGGAGCACCTTCCGGGTCGCCGACGGCGCCGTGGTGCACGGCCCGGCCACCTCTCCGCAGCCGACGTTCGCGGTGCGGGTCAGCGCCGACGGCGACGTGCTGGCGAAGCTGGAGCCGCTGCCGCAGCACTGAGGGCTCACCGAGTGCTCACCGCCGCTGCCGCAGACCGGTCACCACGGCGCCCACCACGAGCAGGGCGCCCAGGACCACGAGGACCAGCGGGAGCACCAGGCCGAGGTCGACGCTCACGCCGACCGCGGCGGTGAGCACCACCAGCACGGCGACCGCCAGGAGCGCCAGGCCGTGGACCAGCGCGGAGACGCAGGGGCCGTTCATCGCGCACCACCTTCCAGGAGGACCCGCCCGAACAGGCCCTGGACGTCGACCAGGACCTCGCTGCGCCCGGCGCCGGAGGAGCGCTGCTCGACGACCTCGTCGGCCAGCACGCCTCCTCCGCCGCCGGGACCGTCGCCCCCGTCGTCCGCCACGTCACCGGCGAGCATCCGCCCGCGGACGCTCACGTCGGCCTCCCCGGGAGGGATCACCCGCACCACCCCGAACCCGCTGCGCACGGGCACCTCGACCGCGGCTCCGGGCGCGACGTCCAGGCCCCGCAGGTCCAGGACCGACTCCCCGGCGACCTGCACGAAGCCGCGCTCGGCGCTGGCGACGCTCGTGGGGCGCCACGGCTCGTCGCCGCCGAAGACGGTGACCTCGGCGCGGGCGGGGACCACGGCGGCCGCCACGGCGAGCAGGGCGGTGCACGTGCCGAGGAAGCCGGCGGTCCCGTCGTCGCGCCCGGCCAGGCCGAGGGCGACCAGCCCCAGCGCGAACACCGCCGTGGCCACGGCGGCGCTCACGGCCAGGGCCTCGCGCTGGTCCGCTCCGGCGAGCCAGGACGGCAGCTCCCCCTGCCACCACGGGACCTCCCGGGCGTGCAGGAGCAGCCAGGTGCCGGCGCCGGCCAGCAGGGCGAGGCCCGTCAGACCGGCGCTGACGCCGGCCGGGGCCCGGCGCGGGCGGCGGCAGCCCCGCGGGGACGCCGAGGCGCCCGCCGCCGCGCCGTCGGCGCTCGCGGCGCGCGGAGCGGCCGCCGACCCCTGCAGCCAGCGCGGGAGCCAGAGGACGAGGACCAGCGCCAGGGAGCCGAGGACCAGCGCGCCGACGACGTCGTCGCCGCCGACCAGGGGGCCGCTGCTCCACCAGGTGCCCGGGCCGGGCACCACGACCGCGAGGACGAAGAGCACCAGGGCCGCGGTGGCCGCGCCCGAGGCGTCGCCGGCGAACAGGGCGCGGGCCTCGATCCGTCCCGACCGGTCGGGCAGCAGC
This sequence comes from Quadrisphaera sp. DVD1, assembly GCF_058932755.1. Lineage (NCBI taxonomy): Bacteria > Bacillati > Actinomycetota > Actinomycetes > Kineosporiales > Kineosporiaceae > Quadrisphaera > Quadrisphaera sp. DVD1. The sequence goes on along the minus strand of NZ_JBZYWI010000225.1, from coordinate 667 downwards.
AGCCAGGCGACGGCGTAGAGCGCGACGCCGGCGCCGCCGAGCAGGGCCAGCACGACCACGGCGACGCGCAGCAGCGCCGGGTCGACGCCCGTGCGGGCCGCCAGGCCCCCGCAGACGCCGCCGAGCCAGCGGTCGTCGCTGCGGCGCACGCCGAGGGCGAGCAGCCAGTCCCAGAAGGCCGTCCCGGACGACGCGGCGGGGGCCGCGCCGGGTGGGGGCTCGGGCGGCGGGTCGGCGGAGGGACCGGGCGCTGGGGAGGTGTTCGTGCTCATGACGGCCACCCTGGCGCGGGCGGTGCCCCGCCGACCACCAGGGACGACCCTGGTCCGACCCTGGTCCGCGCAGGTCCCGAGCCGGGGTCGCGTGCGGGGCGCGCCCCCTGCCGCGGCGCAGCGGCAGGCGCCAGGATGGGCCCGTGACCACGACGGAGGCACCGGCCGCCGAGCACGGGTCCGAGCCGGCCCGTGCCGCGCGCCCGCCCCTGCAGCGGGCCGAGCGCGGGCGCTGGCTCGGCGGGGTCGCCTGCGGCGTGGCGGCCCACCTGTGCGTGCCGGTGGCCGCTGTGCGGCTCGTCCTCGCCGGTCTGGCTCTCGCCGGGGGCGCGGGGGTGGTCGGCTACGTCCTCCTCTGGGCGCTGCTGCGCCCCGCCCCCGAGGTCGCGGTCGAG
>NZ_JBZYWI010000224.1:0-3048 GCF_058932755.1 Quadrisphaera sp. DVD1 | reverse complement strand
GGCGTCCGCGCGGGCCGAGGGGACCCCGGCCTCGGCGAGCTGCGCGCTCGCCTCGCGCAGGGCGGTGGACAGGTCGAGGGCGCGGGATCCCATGATCACGACGAGGGGGTGGCGGAGGTGGTCGTGGCGGCGTCGAGCCGGGCGCTGGCATCGGCGTCCAGGCACGACTGCACGACCGGGTCGAGCTCGCCGTCGAGCACCTGGTCGAGGTTGTGCGCCTTGTAGCCGGTGCGGTGGTCGCTGACCCGGTTCTCCGGGTAGTTGTAGGTGCGGATCCGCTCGGAGCGGTCCACGGTGCGCACCTGGGAGCGCCGCACGGCCGACGCCGAGGCGTCCGCCACCTCCTGCGCCGCGGCGTGCAGGCGCGCCCGCAGGATCCGCATCGCCTGCTCGCGGTTCTGCAGCTGCGACTTCTCGTTCTGGCAGGAGGCCACCGTGCCCGTGGGCAGGTGGGTGATCCGCACGGCGGAGTCGGTGGTGTTGACCGACTGCCCCCCCGGGCCCGAGGAGCGGAAGACGTCGATCCGCAGGTCGTTCGGGTCGATGGCGACCTCGACCTCCTCGGCCTCGGGCAGCACGAGGACGCCGACCGCGGAGGTGTGGATCCGCCCCGCGGACTCGGTCACCGGCACCCGCTGCACGCGGTGGACGCCGCCCTCGAACTTCAGCCGCGCGAACGGGCCCTCGTCGTCGGGGCCGGCCGAGCCGCGGGCCTTCACCGCGACGGCCACGTCCTTGTAGCCGCCCAGGTCGGACTCCGTCGCCGAGAGCACCTCGGTGCGCCAGCCCTGCCGCTCCGCGTAGCGCAGGTACATCCGCAGCAGGTCGGCGGCGAACAGCGCCGACTCCTCGCCGCCCTCCCCCGCCTTGACCTCGAGGATGACGTCGCGGTCGTCGTCGGGGTCGCGCGGCACGAGCACCCGGCGCAGGTGCTCGGCGGCGGCCTCGGCCGCGGCCTCCAGCGCGGGCAGCTCCTCGGCGAAGGCGGCGTCCTCGGCGGCCAGCTGGCGGCCGGCCGCGAGGTCGTCCACCGCCGCGCGCCAGGCGCCGTGGGCGGCGACGACGCGCCCCAGCTCGGCGTAGCGGCGTCCCAGCGCCCGCGCCCGGCCCTGGTCGGCGTGCACCGCCGGGTCGGCGAGCTGGGCCTCGAGCTCGGCGTGCTCGGCGAGCAGCTCGCCGACCCGCCCCGTGGTCTCGACCGTCACCGGTCCGCCCTCCCCGCCCTGCTGCTCGTGGTCATCGGTCTTCGCCCCGGCACCCCCGGACGCGACGACGCCGGCCCGCCCCGAGTGGGGTCGGACCGGCGTCGGACTCGCGCCGGGGCGCTGGTCAGCTGGTCTTCTTGCCGTACCGCTGGTTGAAGCGGGCGACGCGGCCACCGGTGTCCAGGATCTTCTGCTTGCCCGTGTAGAAGGGGTGGCAGGCGCTGCAGACGTCAGAGCGGATCTCGCCGCCCTGAGCGGTGCTGCGCGTGGTGAACGTCGCGCCGCACGTGCAGGTGACCGTGGTCTCGTGGTAGTCGGGGTGGATGTCGTTCTTCAAGGTGGCTCCTCCATCGGGGAGGCCGCCGGGTCGTGCGCCGAGCGCGCACGGGAGCCGGAGGCCGACGGGCCAGTGTGCCAGAGGCTCGAGAACGCCTCCGGCCGGTCCAACGCCGCGGGGACCTCCCGTGTTCCAGGCGGCCCCCGCGGCGTCGCGGCTGGGGTGGGTCAGTCCTTGCGGCCGGTGCCGCCGGAGGACGGGGTGGTCTTGGCGACCTCCATGAGGAACTCCGCGTTGCTCTTGGTCTCGCGCATCTTGCCCAGCAGCAGCTCCAGGCCCTGCTGGGAGTCGAGCGCGGTGAGCACCCGGCGCAGCTTCCACATCACGGCGAGCTCCTCGCGGCCGAGGAGGATCTCCTCCCGGCGCGTGCCCGAGGGGTTCACGTCCACCGCGGGGAAGATCCGCTTGTCCGCCAGGCGGCGGTCCAGGCGCAGCTCCATGTTCCCGGTGCCCTTGAACTCCTCGAAGATGACCTCGTCCATCTTCGACCCGGTCTCGACCAGGGCCGAGGCCAGGATGGTCAGCGAGCCGCCGTTCTCGATGTTGCGGGCGGCGCCGAAGAAGCGCTTCGGCGGGTAGAGCGCCGCGGCGTCCACACCACCGGAGAGGATCCGGCCGCTGGCGGGGGCCGCGAGGTTGTACGCGCGGCCGAGGCGGGTGATGGAGTCGAGCAGCACGACGACGTCGGTGCCCAGCTCCACGAGCCGCTTGGCCCGCTCGATCGCCAGCTCGGCGACCGCGGTGTGGTCCGAGGCCGGGCGGTCGAAGGTCGAGGCGATGACCTCGCCCTTCACCGACCGCTGCATGTCGGTGACCTCCTCGGGCCGCTCGTCGACGAGCACGACCATGAGGTGGACCTCGGGGTTGTTGATGCTGATCGCGTTGGCGATCGCCTGCATCATCAGCGTCTTGCCGGCCTTGGGCGGGGAGACGATGAGGCCTCGCTGGCCCTTGCCGATCGGGGCGACCAGGTCGACGATCCGCGTCGCGGCGATCGACGGCTCGGTCTCCAGGCGCAGCCGCTCGTTCGGGTACAGCGGCGTGAGCTTGCCGAACTCCGGACGCCGGCGGGCCTCCTCCGGGGAGGCGCCGTTGACGGTGTCCAGGCGCACCAGCGCGTTGAACTTCGACGGGCGGTTGCCGTTCTGCGGAACCTGCTCGCCCTCGCGCGGCTGGCGCACGGCGCCGGTGACGGCGTCGCCGGGGCGCAGGCCGGACTTCTTGACCTGGTTGAGCGGGACGTACACGTCGTTCGGGCCGGCCAGGTAGCCGGAGGTGCGGATGAACGCGTAGCTGTCCATCACGTCGAGGATGCCGGCGATGGGCAGCAGGACGTCGTCCTCGCCGACCTCGATCGGCGCCTCGTCGCCCGGCACGGGCTCGGTGCCGCGCCCGCGGCGCTTGGTGCGGTCGCGGTCCCGGTAGCGGCCGCGGCGCCCGCGGCGGCCGCGCTCGTCGTCCTCGTCGAAGGCGTCGGGACCGTCGGTGCGGGACTCGGGGCGGACC
>NZ_JBZYWI010000223.1:0-3108 GCF_058932755.1 Quadrisphaera sp. DVD1 | reverse complement strand
CGCGTCGACGGCGGTGCACAGGGCGTGCAGGGCCACGAGGTGGCCCTCCTGCACCGCCGAGCCGGAGGCGCCGTCCACCGCGAGCACCTCGTCGGCGAGGTCGGCCAGCGGGCAGGGCCCGGGGCCGGTCATCGCCCAGACGGTCATGCCGACCTCGCGCGCCCGCTGGGCCGCGTGGAGGAGGTTCTCGCTGCGGCCGCTCGTCGACATGAGCACGAGGACGTCGCCCGGCCGGCCGTGGGCGGCGACCTGGCGCGCGAAGACCTCCTGCTGGCCGTAGTCGTTGCCGATCGCGGTGGCGCTGGAGGTCTCCGCGTGCAGCGCGATCGCCGACAGCGGCCGCCGCTCGTCGACGAAGCGCCCCACGAGCTCGGCGGTCAGGTGCTGGGCCTCGGCGGCGCTGCCGCCGTTCCCGGCGGCCAGGAGCCGGCCGCCCCCGACGAGGACGGCGGCCAGGTGCGCGCCCCAGCGGTCGAGCACGGCGGCGTCGCGCAGCAGCCCGGCCATCGTGCCGGCCAGCTCCGGGGCGTGCTCGGCCAGCCAGGTGCTGGCCGCCTGCCGCGGGTCGTTCGCGGTGGTGCTCATCGCGCCTCCTGGGGCTCGTCGAGGGAGAGGGGGGCGGGCCGGGCCGCGGAGCCCGCGGCGGCGTCGGACCCGAGGAGCTCGGCGTAGGCGGTCTCGGTCTGCAGGGCGATGCGGTCCCACCCGTAGCGGGCGACCGCGCGCTCGCGGGCCGCCGCGCCCCAGCGCTCGCGCAGGGCCGGGTCGTCGAGCAGCGGCTGCACGGCGGCGGCGAGCGCGGCCGGGTCGTGCGGGGGGACGAGGGAGCCGGTGACGCCGTCGTCGACGGTGTCGAGCAGGCCGCCGACGGCCGAGCCGACCAGCGGGCGCCCGCACGCCATCGCCTCCAGCGGCACGATGCCGAACGGCTCGTACCAGGGGGTGGCGACCACCACGTCGGCCGAGCGCAGCACGCTGGGCAGGTCGGCGTGCTCGACCTGGCCGACTAGGCGGACGCGGTCGGCCACCCCCAGGTCGGCGGCCAGCTCGCGCAGGCGCACCGCCTCGGGGTCGCGGTGCAGGGCGGAGGCGGGCGGGCCGCCGACGACGAGCAGCTCGGTGTCCTCCAGGACCGGGAGCGCGCGCACGGCGGTGTCCACGCCCTTGCGCTCCACGAGCCGCCCGACGCTGACCAGCCGGTGCGCGGTGCCGCGCGCGGCGGTCGGCCCGTCGGGGGTGAAGTGGGCGGTGTCGACCCCGCACGGCACCACGGCGAGGCGCGTCGTGGGCCCGCCGCGGCGCAGCTCGGCGACCTCGTCCGTGCAGGTGGCGACGACGAGGTCGACGTCCCGGGCCAGCGCCGCCTCGAGCTCGACCCGCTCCGCCGGGGAGGTGTCGTAGTCGCCCTGGTGGCGGCGCTTGACCGCGCCCAGCGCGTGGAAGGTCTGCACGACCGGGATCCCGGTGCGCCGACCGGCGTCCAGCGCGGCGACGCCCGACATCCAGAAGTGGGCGTGGACGAGGTCCGGGCGGTGCGCCGGGTCGGCCCAGGCCTGAGCCAGGGTCGCGGCGAAGGCCGGCATCCAGGGCAGCAGGTCGTCCTTGGGGAGCTTGCGGGCCGGCCCGGCCTGCACGTGGACGACGTCGACGCCGGGGGCCAGCGGCACCCGCACGGGCAGGCGGCGGTCGTCGCGGCGGGTGTAGACCTCCACGGTGTGGCCGCGGGCCGCGAGGGCGGCGGCCAGCGCCGCGACGTGGACGTTCTGCCCCCCGGCGTCGACCCCGCCGAGCACCGCCAGGGGGCTGGCGTGCTCGGACACCATCGCGATCCTCATCGGACCACCTCCTCGTCCGTCCCTCCGGCGACGCTGCCGGCGGCGTCGTGCAGCACCTCGTCCCAGTCGCGCAGGAAGCGGTCCAGGCCGAACCGTGCCAGAGCGTGCTCCCGTGCGGCCAGTCCGCGCTCGTGCGCCTCACCCGGATCGGCCATCCAGCGCTGCGCCACGGCGGCCAGGGACCGCACGTCGTTGCTCAGCAGTCCGGCGGCCGGCGGCACCGACTCCGGGGCCGCGGTGGTGGCCAGGGCCAGCACCGGCATCCCGATCGTCATGGCCTCCACGAGCGCGAGGCCGAGGCTGGTCCAGCGGTAGGGGTGGAAGTACCCGCGGTGCGACCCGACGGTGGCGTGCAGCTCGGCCTGGGGGAGGTCCTCGTGGACCGAGCCCGCCAGGTGCGGCGCGCGCTCGACGAGCGCCGCCATGCCCATGCCGTAGACGTCGACGCCGACCCGCTCGCTCATCGCCAGCACCAGGTCGGTGCCGGCGACGCGCCAGCGGCGCACCGGCTCGTTGACCACCACGGCCAGGGACGAGCGCTCCCCGGTGTAGCGGTGGCCGGGGTCGAGCACCCCGTGCTCGACCACGGTGACCGGCGCGCGCCCGTTGTCCCACATCACGGCGTTGAAGGCCGTGACGTGGACGACCGGCACGTCTGCGCGCTCGGCGAGCGGGTGCACGGTGCGAGCGGCGTGCTCGGGCGGGGCGTTGTGCTCGACGTAGACGGCCGGCACGTCGACGCCAGCGCGCAGGCCCGTCCACTCCTGCAGCAGCGCGGCCTCGTGCGGGCGCTGCAGCACGACGACGTCCGGGCGCTCCGCGGCCAGCTGCTCGACCGGCACCTCGCGGGCGCCGGCGGGCCAGTCCCAGGTGCGGGCGCGGCCGCGGCCGTCCGGCCCGCGGTCGGGCAGCAGCGGCAGCAGGTACTCGTGGCGGCCCTGCACGAAGGACGTCGTCCAGGAGCCGTGCACGTGCCAGACCAGGACCTTCACCGGGCCCCCACCTCTTCCTCGACGGTCAGCGCGGCCACGGCCGCGACCACCTCGCCCGGGTCGACGGCGAGGCACGGGTGGCCGGGCACGGGGCACTCGCGGGCCCGGCTGAGCCGGCACGGCGCGTCCTGGTCGCCCAGGACGGCGGTCGGCACCCCCCACGGCGCCCAGCGCTCGGCGGGCACCACGGGGGAGAACAGGGAGACCACCGGGGTGCCCACGGCCGCGGCCAGGTGGGCGGGGCCGGTGTTGCCGACGACCACGGCCGCGGCGCCGGCGAG
>NZ_JBZYWI010000222.1:0-3132 GCF_058932755.1 Quadrisphaera sp. DVD1 | reverse complement strand
CGCGGTCGTGGTCGCGGTCGTCGGTCACCGGCCCTCCAGCAGGCGCCGCTCGAGCTCGGGCGGGAGCCCGTGCACCGGCCGGTCGGGGCGCTGCGGCGGAGCCGGCTCGCGCTGCACCCACGCCCAGGTGTCGCGGACGGTCTCGGCCACGGGGCGGCACACCAGGCCGGTGGCCGCCGCCCGGGAGGTGTCGGACTCGAGGAAGCCCGCGGTCTCCCCGCCCTCCGGGACCCAGCAGGGCAGGTGGGTCCACGGCTGCGCGCCCGCGGCGGCGAGGTCGGCCTCGGGCACCCAGACCAGCTCGGCGTCGGAGCCGGTCGTCTCCCGGCAGGCGGTCAGCAGGCCCTCGGTGGTCGTGTGCCCCGAGCGGCTGGCCACGTCGACCGGGCCGGACAGCCCGGAGGCCAGGCCCGAGAGCAGCCAGGCGGCGAGGTCGCGCGCGTCGACGAGCTGGAGCGGGCGCTCGGGCCGGCCAGGGGCCACGACCCGCCCGCCGGCGGCGATCCGCCGCAGCCACCACGGCAGGCGCCCGACGTCCTCGTGGGGGCCGAGGATGAGCCCGGCCCGGGCCAGCAGCGCGCCGGGGGAGGAGGCGAGGACGCCGAGCTCGGCGCCGCGCTTGGCGGCCGCGTAGTCGTCGTCCGCGACGGCGTCCGGGTCGCCGTCGACGAGCGGGGAGCCCTCGTCGACGTGGCTGCCCCAGACGTAGACCGACGAGGTGGAGACGTACCCGTACGCGCCGGCGCGACCGGCCAGGAGCTGCGCGGCCCGCGTGGCGACGCGGGGGGCGCCGGACCAGGTGTCGACGACGGCGTCCCAGGCGCCGTCGCCCAGCGCCCGCTCGAGCTCGGCGGAGGAGGTGCGGTCGGCGTGGAGGCCGCGGACCCCCTCGGGCAGGGCGCCGGTGACGCCGCGGTGGACGGCGTCGACCTGCCAGCCGCGGGCCAGCGCGTCGGCGACCACCGCCCTGCCGACGAACCGGGTGCCGCCGAGCACGAGGAGCCTCATGGCGCCCAGCCTGCCAGCCGGCCCGGCTCCTGCGGTCCGCGCGGCGCTCAGCGCCTCACGCGGCGTCGCGCAGCCGCTGCTCGGTCGCCCGGCGCAGGGCGGTGAGGTCGACCCCCGCGTCCGCGAGCACGCGGGCGCCCAGGCCCTGGCCCTCGCGCAGCAGCCCGAGCAGGACCATCTCCGCGCCGATCGGCCGGTGCCCGAGGCGGATCGCCTCGCGCAGGGCGAGCTCGAGGACCTTGCGCGCCCGGGGCGTGAAGCGGTCGACCAGGGGGCGGCGGCGCCGCAGCAGGCCCCGGCGCGGTGCCGGTGGGGGCGGTCGCAGGGCGTCCGGCCCGAACGAGCGCTCGAGCCGCCGCAGCACGGCCTCGAGGTCGATGCCGATCGACCGCAGGGCCTCGGCGTCCTCGGGCCCCAGCGGGACCCCCGGCGAGGTCCCCGGCGAGGTCCCCGGCGAGGTCCCCGGCGCGGCCAGCAGCCGCGCGATGGCGGCGCGCACCCGCTCGGCGTCCAGCCCGGCGTCGTGGAGCAGGTCGTGCGCGCCGCCCGTCTGCGGGTCGAGCAGGCCGAGCAGCAGGTGCTCGGTGCCGATGTGGCCGTGGGAGAGCGCTCGGGACTCCTCCTGGGCGCGCACGACCACCGCGCGCGCCTCGCTCGTGAACCGCTCGAACACCTAGTCCTCCTCGGTCGCGCGGGGGGACCGCACGGGCCGGGCGGCCCGGGCGGCGTGCTTCTGGTGGACGGCCTGCTTGCTCACCTCGAGGGCGTCGGCGATCTGCTGCCACGACCACCCCTGGCCGCGGGCGGCGTCCACCTGCAGGGCCTCCAGCGCCTCCGCCAGCCGGCGCAGGGCCAGGGCGGCCCGCAGCCCCACGCGCGGGTCGGTGCTGGCGGCCGCTGCCGCGAGGTCCTCCACGTCTGCCATGCGTCAAGAGTGGTTGACGCGTCGGCGACGTGTCAAGGCGTCTTGACGGTCGTGGTCACGGCCGCGGGGCGCGTGGCGCAGTGCTGCCCGTCCGCGGCTGGTCGCCCAGCGGGCTCGGCGGGGGCTCGGCGGGGGCTCGGGAGGGCTCAGCGCCGCCCCGGCCCCCCGACGAAGAGGATGTCGTCCCCCGCCTGCAGGGCGCCGACGCCGGGGTCGTCGTAGTGCAGGGTGTGCCCGGCCCGCAGCACGGCCACCACGGGCAGCGGCAGGTCGCGGGCGCCGCGCCCGACCTCTCCGGGCTCGACGCGCCGCTGGCACAGGTCGAGCCCGCTGCCGAAGGACAGCAGGTCCTCGACGACGTCGACGGCCCGCGGGCTGTCGGTGGCCAGACCGAGCAGGCGCCCGGTGGTCTCCGAGGAGACGACGACCGACGTCGCCCCGCTCTGGGCGAGGAGCTCGGCGTTCTGCGACTCGCGGGCGGCGGCGACCACGGTGACCGACGGGGCCAGGCGCCGGATCGTCAGGGTCGACAGCACGGCGGTGTCGTCGCGGTCGAGGGCGACGATCGCCGTGGCGGCCCGGGCCACCTGGGCCTCGAGCAGCGTCTCCGGGCGCGTGGCGTCGCCGGCGACCACGGCGTACCCGTCGGCCGCGGCCTGCGCGGCCGCGCGCGGGTCGGCCTCGACCACGACGATCCGGTCGGCGGGGTGCTCGCGCAGGCGCAGCGCCCGGACGGCGTTGCGCCCCTTGGTGCCGTAGCCGAGGACGATCACGTGGTCGGTCATGGCCGCCCTCCACCGCGCGAGGCGGAACTCCGTGCTGGAGCGCTTCGTGAGCGCCTGGATGGTCGTGCCGACGAGGATGATGACGAAGAGGATCCGCATGGGCGTGGTCACGAGCGCGTTGACCAGCCGCGCGCTCTCCGTGACCGGGGTGATGTCGCCGTAGCCGGTCGTCGTGAGCGTGACCGTCGTGTAGTACAGCGCGTCGATGACCGAGACGGTGCCGTCGGCGCTGTCGTTGTAGCTGTCGCGCTCGAGCAGGACCATGCCCCAGCTGAGCAGCACGAGGAGCCCGGCGAGGGCGAAGCGCAGGAGGATCGCGGGCAGCGGCCGCAGGGTCGCCCCCCGCGGCAGGTGCACCTCGGGCGCGCTCACGCCCGCTCCAGGAGGGCGGCCATGGCCTCCACCGCCGGCGGC
>NZ_JBZYWI010000221.1:0-3166 GCF_058932755.1 Quadrisphaera sp. DVD1 | reverse complement strand
CCACTCGTGCGCCTCGTGCCCAGCACCGAGGGCGCCTCCCTGACCGCCGGCACCTCCAGCAGCGCCGGGTACGGGTCCCTGTGGCTGCTGCCCGGGCTCGACGGGCACCCGCTGCCCGCGGGCGCGGCGGGGGTCCTGGCCGGGCTCGGCCTGGCCGTCGTCGTGGCCCTCGCGGCCGTGCGGGCGCTGCGCGGCCGGGCGCCGGTGCCGGTCGCGTCCACGGCGCTGCTGCTCGTCGTCGGAGCGCTCGTCGTCGCGCCGGCCGTCCCCGTGCAAGCGACCCTCGTGGTGCTGCCGCTGGCGGCCCTGGCGGCACCGCGCTGGAGCGCCCACCTGCCCTGGGCAGCGGCCGAGGTGGCCTACGCCACCGGGACCTGGCTGTACCTCTACGGCACGAGCACGCCCGACCGCGCGCTGCCCGCGTGGGCCTACGGGACGCTGCTCGCACTGCGCCTGGTGGCGCTGGCGAACCTCGCCGTCCAGGGCCTGCGCGCACCGGCCGACGGGGCCGAGGAGGCCACCTGGGGACGAGCGGAGCGAGCGGCCCCGCTCTCCCGGTAGTCTTGACCCGCTCCGAGGGCCGGACCGACCTGGTCCACGCCGCGGAGCAGACGCACCAGCCCTCCTGCCACGGAGAGACCGTGGCCGCCTGAGTCCAGAGGAGGTGGGTAGCCGTATGCGTCACTACGAACTGATGGTGATCCTCGATGCAGAGCTCGAGGAGCGCACCGTGGCCCCGTCGCTCGACCGGTTCCTCAACGTCGTCCGCCAGGGCGGTGGCACCGTCGACAAGGTCGACATCTGGGGCCGCCGTCGCCTGTCCTACGACATCAACAAGAAGTCCGAGGGCATCTACGCGGTGGTCGACATGACCGCCGAGCCCGCGACGGCCAAGGAGCTGGACCGCCAGCTCAACCTCAACGAGTCCGTCCTGCGCACGAAGCTCATGCGCCCCGACGCTCGCTGACGCACCGCAGCACCAGCACCAGCGCCACCACCCCCAGCACACCCGCAGCGAGGAGCAGCCATGGCCGGCGAGACCGTCATCACGGTGATCGGAAACCTGACCAACGACCCCGAGCTGCGCTTCACCCCCTCGGGGGCGGCGGTGGCCGGGTTCACGGTGGCCTCCACCCCCCGCACGTTCGACCGCCAGACGAACGAGTGGAAGGACGGCGAGACGCTGTTCATGCGCTGCTCGGTGTGGCGCGACGCGGCTGAGAACGTGGCCGAGTCGCTCCAGCGCGGCGCCCGGGTGATCGTCACCGGTCGACTGGTCTCCCGCTCCTACGACACCAAGGAGGGGGAGAAGCGCACCGTCGTCGAGATGCAGGTCGACGAGGTCGGTCCCTCCCTCCGCTACGCCACGGCCAAGGTCAACAAGACCCAGCGCGGCGGCGGTGGCGGTGGGGGCGGCGGCTTCGGCGGCGGCGGTGGCGGCGGTGGCGCGCAGGGCGGCGGCGGCTTCGGCGGCGCGCCCGCTGCGGGCAACGACCCGTGGGCCACGGGCCCCTCCAGCGGCGGCGGATCCGGCGCCGGCTCCGGCGGGGGCTCCGGCTCCGGCGGGGGCTCCGGCTCCGGCGGCAGCTGGGGCGGCGGCTCCTACAGCGACGAGCCGCCCTTCTGATCGTGCCGGGCGGCTCCGCGCCGCCCGCTGCTCGACCTCGCACGACCCGCGCCCGGCCCACCGCCGCGCGCGGCCCCACGACCACCCCATCCCGGGCCCCGGCAGGGCCCGGGCTCCCAGAGGAGGAGCACCACGATGGCCAAGCCAGTAGTCCGCAAGCCCAAGAAGAAGATGAACCCGCTCAAGGCGGCGAAGATCACCACGGTCGACTACAAGGACACCGCCCTGCTGCGGAAGTTCATCTCCGACCGCGGGAAGATCCGCGCCCGCCGCGTGACCGGCGTGTCCGTCCAGGAGCAGCGCCAGATCGCCATCGCGGTCAAGAACGCCCGCGAGATGGCGCTCCTGCCCTACACCAGCTCCGCGCGCTGAGAGGAGTCGACGTGAAGCTCATCCTCACCCAGGAGGTCACCGGTCTCGGTGCCCCCGGCGACGTCGTGGAGGTCAAGGACGGCTACGGCCGCAACTTCCTGATCCCGCGCGGTCTCGGCACCCGCTGGACCAAGGGCGGCGAGAAGCAGGTGGCGCAGATCCGCGCCGCCCGCGCCACCCGCGAGATCGCCACCCTCGACGAGGCCAAGGCGATCAAGCAGCGGCTCGAGCAGGGCGCCGTGCGCGTCACCGCCCGCACCGGCCAGGGCGGTCGCCTCTTCGGCGCCATCACCCCGGCCGACGTGGCGACCGCGGTCAAGGCCGGCATCGGCCAGGACCTCGACCGCCGCAAGGTCGAGATCGGCAACCCGATCCGCGCGATCGGCAGCTACACGGTGCAGGTCCGCCTGCACGCGGAGGTCTCCGCCTCGATCGACCTCGAGGTCGTCCCCGAGGCCTGACCGCCGGCACCAGCACCACCACGACGGCGCCCGCCCTCCCGCACCGCGGAGGGGCGGGCGCCGTCGTGCGTCCCCGTCGCCCACCCCGTCGCCGCGCTGCCGGCGGATCAGCGCAGGGCGCCGGGGACCGCCCACGCGCCCGTGCGGGCTCGCAGCGCCAGGGTGACCGCCCGGGCGGCCATGAAGGCGCCGGCGAAGGCGGCCCACAGCAGCACCAGCCCGGTCGTGCCGCCGGGCGCCCACCGGTGCACCGCGAGGGCCAGCGGCAGGTAGGCCGCCAGCGTGGCCACGCTCGCGGCGGCGAGGTAGCGGCCGTCCCCGGCGCCGATGAGGACGCCGTCGAGCACGAAGACGACGCCGGCCAGCGGCTGGGCGAGAGCGGCCACGAGCAGCGCCGCGGTCATCGCCTCGCGCACCCCATGGTCGTCGCTGAACAGCGCCGGCAGGAACGGGGCGCTGACGAGCAGCGCCGCCCCCGTCGCCGCGCCGGTGAGCGCGCCCCAGCGGACGGTGCGGGCGGTCGCCGCGCGCGCTCCGGCGACGTCCCCGGCCCCCAGGGCCCGCCCGGTGATCGTCTGGGCGGCGATCGCCAGGGCGTCCAGGGTCAGGGCGAGCAGCGACCACACGCTCGAGACCACCTGGTGCGCCGCCAGCGCCGTGCTGCCCTGGGCGGCCGCGGCGGCGGTGGTGACCAGCAGCGCCGCGC
>NZ_JBZYWI010000220.1:0-3187 GCF_058932755.1 Quadrisphaera sp. DVD1 | reverse complement strand
GACGGCCTGGCGCGCGCGTTCCCCGACGGCCTGCCGCTGGGCGAGGAGCGCCGCGCCGTCGACCTCGGCGTCGCCCTGGCCCGCCGCCTCGAGGGCGCGCTGCGCGTGCACCCCTCGGGCGTCGTGCTGCGACCGGACCCCGGCGCCTGGGTCGATCGCGTCGTGGTCAGCCGCTACTGGCTGGCCCCGCAGGAGGCCCGGGACGTCGTGGCGGCCACCGTGCCGGAGGCCGAGCTGGCGACCGAGGGCGCGGCGTGGACCGGGCTGCGCCCGGAGGCGGTGGCGGCCCTGGAGGCCGACGGCGCCGGCGAGGGGCTCACCGACGCCGAGCGCGAGGGGCTGCACCTGGCCGCCGACCGCCGCGACGCGATCGCCGCGAGCGCGGGGGTCCTCGACGGCTACGCGCTGGTGGTCGCGCTCGGTGGCGTCGTCGGCGCGGGGGGCGTCGAGGACGGCGGCGTGGTCGAGGTGAGGGTCTCGGCCGCCGAGGACCTGCCGCCCGTCCTGGCCCCGCTCGGCTGGTCCTCCGGGGCCGTGGAGTACCGGATCACCTGGTGGCCCGGCGACGAGGCCGAGGCCGAGCGCGAGGTGCCCACCGAGGAGCACCGCGCCGCCCGGGCCGAGGCCGCGGCCGTCGTCCGGGCTCTGTCCGACGCGCTGGTGCGGGCGGTGCAGGGCGTCGTCCTGGACGCCGAGGGGTTCCCGCTCACCCCCGTGCGCTGAGGGCACGAGCACCCGTCAGAACAGCCCCGCCACCCAGCGCACCACGGGGGGCAGGACGGCGGCGAGCACCGGGGCGCTCACGCCGAGCAGGGCGATGACCACGAGGGCGGCCATCACCCGGGCCAGCGGTGAGGGGCGGCCCGCTCCGGGCTCGCGCAGGGCGCGCAGCAGCACGGGGTCGAGGGTGCCACGCCGGAGCCCCGCGCGGAGAGCCGCGAGGCCGCCGGGCTCAGGCGTCCTCGAGGCCCTTCGGCAGGTGGCCGGCGGAGGTGCGGTACCACTTCGCCGCCTGGCGGGTGGCGACCATGACGACGAAGCCGCTCAGCGCCCCGCTGACGAGCGCCCAGGCCGTGGCCTCGCCCCACGAGGTGGTCGGGCTCATCGGGTTCAGCGGCGGGTTCGTGCCGGTGGTCTTCTTCCACGCCGTCGTGGCGACCTTGTTGGTGACCGTGCGCCCCCCGATCTTCGAGACCAGGCTCAGGACGTTCCACACCAGTGCACCCACGACATCGCCTCCAGCTCTCCGGTCCTGCTGCCGCTGCGGTCCGCGGCCGGCTGCCACCCTCCCGCGCCGGGAGGCGCGCGGCCACCCGAGAGCGCTACGCTTCCCCCGAACGACAGGGGAGCGCCAGCAAGGGCGCTGAGAGTGCGGGGAACCGCAGACCCTCGAACCTGATCCGGTTAGCACCGGCGTAGGGAGTCGGGCTTCTCAGCCGTGCACCCGTCCTCGGACGGGCGCACGGCGTCCCCTCCTCGAGACGTCCTGAGGAGGACCGCGTGACCAGCACCATCGACGACCCGGCGGGGACGACCACCACCCGCTCGAAGACCCCGCTGCTCGTGGGCGTGGGGGTGGCCCTCGCCGTGGTCGCCGTCTGGCTGTGGGCCGACGGCCTGCGCCTTCCCGCCGTCGTCCTCGCCGTCCTCGGCGCCGCGTGGCTCGTCGGGTGGCAGCGCTCGCGGTCCGGCTCTTGGCGCGTGGTGGACATCGTCGTGGCCAGCGTCCTCGGCGTCGCCGGTGGTCTGCTGTTCTCGGTCTGGAACCTCGGCGTCTACCCCGCCGTCAGCGCCGGCCTCGCGTTCTTCCCGCCGCTGTCGGCGGTCGTCGCGGGGGTGTGGCTCCTGCCCGGCGTGCTCGGCGGCCTCGTCGTGCGCCGGCCCGGCGCCGCGATCTACACCGAGCTGGTGGCGGCCGTGCTCAGCGCCCTCGTCGGCAACACCTGGGGGTTCTCCACGGTCTGGTACGGCCTGCTGGAGGGCGCCGGTGCCGAGGTAGTGCTCGCCCTGCTGCTCTACCGGCGCTGGGGCCTGCCCACCGCGCTGGCCGCGGGCGCCGGGGCCGGCGTCGTCGTCGGCGTGCTCGACGCCTTCGTCTACTACCCGGAGTTCAGCGCGGGCTACAAGCTCACCTACCTGGCCTTCGCCGTGGTCTCCGGGATCGTCATCGCCGGAGCGGGCAGCTGGGCGCTGACCCGAGCGCTCGCCGCCACCGGGGCGCTCGCCCCGCTGGCCTCGGGCCGCACGGCGACCCGGGTCTGACCCTGGGAACGACCCCGCGCAGCCCGCGGATCACGGCGCGCGGCTGGGGCTGGCGCTGGAACGGGCGCCGGGCCTGGGCCGTGCGCGGCCTCGACCTCGACGTGGCCCCCGGCGAGCGCGTGCTGCTCCTCGGTGCCAGCGGCGCGGGCAAGTCCACGCTGCTCGCCGGCATCGCCGGCCTGCTGGACGCCGGCCCCGACGGCACCGGTGAGCAGGAGGGCGAGCTGCTCGTGGACGGCGTCCCCGCACCCTGCGCCCGCCTGGAGGCCGTGGGGGCGGGGACCGGGGTCGCGCGGGCGGGCCTGCTGCTGCAGGACCCGCAGTCCCAGACCGTCCTCAGCCGGTGCGGTGACGACGTCGCGTTCGGCCTGGAGAACCACGCGGTCCCGGCGGCGGAGATCTGGCCGCGGGTGGACCGCGCGCTGGCCGACGTGGGCCTGCCGGTGGACCGCCGGCGCCCCACCGCCCGGCTGTCGGGGGGCCAGCGCCAGCGCCTGGCCCTGGCCGGCGTCCTCGCGCTCGACCCGGGCGTCCTGCTGCTCGACGAGCCGACCGCGATGCTCGACCCCGACGGCGCCCGCCGCCTGCGGGCGGTGGTGGGCGAGCGGCTGGCGGCCGCCGGCAGCGGGATGGTGCTCGTGGAGCACCGCGTCGCCCTGTGGCTCGACCTCGTGGACCGGGTCGTGGTCCTCGCGCCCGGAGGTGGCGTGCTCGCCGACGGGCCGCCGCAGCGGGTGCTCGCCGAGCGCGGCGAGGAGCTGGCCCGCGCGGGGGTGTGGGTGCCGGGCCGCCAGGCGGCTGCGCCGCACCGGCCGCCTCCCGCAGCCCCGGGGGAGGAGCTGCTGGTCCTCGACGGCGTCTCGGTGGGCCGTCGCGGCGCGGGCGCGCCGGTGCTGGCCGGGGTGGGCGCGACCGTGCGGGCGGG
>NZ_JBZYWI010000022.1:0-30690 GCF_058932755.1 Quadrisphaera sp. DVD1 | reverse complement strand
GCACCGGCACGAGCGAGGTGCCGCGGCGCACGAGCAGCGCGCCGGCGCCGATCGGGCCGCCGAACTTGTGGCCGGTCAGGCTCAGCGCCGCCACGCCGGAGGAGTCGAAGTCGACCGGCAGCGCCCCGACGGCCTGCACGGCGTCGGTGTGCACCGGGATGCCGTGCTCGGCCGCGGCGGCGACGACCTCGTCGATCGGCTGCACCGTGCCGACCTCGTTGTTGGCCCACATCACCGACACCAGGGCCACGCTCGCGGGGTCGGCGGCGATGGCCTCGCGCAGCGCCGCGACGTCGAGGCGCCCGGTGGCGTCGACCGGCAGGTGCACGACCTCGGCGCCCTGCTCGGCCGCCAGCCACTCCGCGGGGTCCAGGACGCCGTGGTGCTCCACGGCGCTGACCAGCACGCGGCGCCGGCGCGGGTCGGCCGCCGCCCGCGCCCAGAACAGGCCCTTGACGGCCAGGTTGTCGGCCTCGGTGCCGCCGCCGGTGAGCACGACCTCGCCGGGCCGGGCGCCGAGCGCCGCGGCCACCTGCTCGCGCGACTCCTCGACCACGCGCCGCGCGGCGCGGCCGGCGGTGTGCAGGGACGAGGGGTTGCCGATCCGCGAGAGCTCCTCGGCCATCACCGCGACCACCTCTGGCTGCACCGGCGTGGTCGCCGCGTGGTCCAGGTACGCGCTCACACCGCTGAGTCTAGGCGCGGTCGGGCGTGCGGCCTGCGGCATGCTTCCCCGGTGCTCCCCTCCCCCGCTCCCGCCCCGGCCGGCTCCGACGACGAGCCGCTGGAGCCGCTCGGCGTGCACCTCGTGCCCGGTGGGGCCCGCGCCGCGGTCCTGGCCGCGCACGCGGACGCCGTCGAGCTGGCCCTGCTCGACGACGACGGCCGCGGCGGCTGGCGCGAGCGCCGGGTCCCGCTGCGCCGCCGCCGGCACGGGGTGTGGACGGCGTCCGTGGCCGGCGTCGGCCCCGGGCAGCGCTACGGCCTGCGGGTGCACGGGCCGTGGGAGCCCGAGCGCGGCCACCGGCACAACCCGGCCAAGCTGCTGCTCGACCCGTACGCCCGCGCGGTGACCGGCGAGGTGGCCTGGGGCCCGGAGGTCTTCGGCCACGCCGTGGACCCCGACCGCTGGCTGCCGCTGGCCGGGCCGCTCGCCGCCGACCCCCGGGACAGCGCCGCGCACGTGCCGCACGGCATCCTGCTCGAGGCGCCGCGCGCCGACCCGGTGGAGCGGCCCCGGACGCCGTGGGCGCGCACGGTGGTCTACGAGGCGCACGTGCGGGGCCTGACGATGCTGCACCCCGACGTGCCGCCGGAGCTGCGCGGCACCTACGCCGGCCTGGCGCACCCGGCGGTCGTGGCGCACCTGCGCGGCCTCGGCGTCACCGCCCTGGAGCTGCTGCCGGTGCAGGCCGCCGCCACCGAGGTCTCCCTCGCCCGGCGCGGTCAGCGCAACTACTGGGGCTACAGCACGCTGTCGTGGTTCGCGCCCGAGCCGCGCTACGCCACCGCCGCGGCGCGCGCCGCCGGGCCGGCCGCCGTCCTCGCCGAGGTGCGCGAGGCCGTGGCGGCGCTGCACGCCGCGGGCCTGGAGGTGCTGCTCGACGTCGTGCTCAACCACAGCGCCGAGAGCGGCGGCGACGGCCCGACGCTGGGGCTGCGCGGCCTGGACGCGACCACGTACTACCGCCTGGACGGCGGCGGGCGCGACGTGGACTCCACCGGGTGCGGCAACAGCCTCGACTTCGGCTCGCCGCGCGTCGTGCAGCTGGCGCTGGACTCGCTGCGCCACTGGGTGCAGGCCTACGGCGTCGACGGGTTCCGCTTCGACCTGGCGCCCACGCTGGCGCGGGGCCGCGACGGCGCCTACCGCGCCGACCACCCCTTCCTCGTGGCGGCCGCGGCCGACCCGGTCCTCGCGGACGTCAAGCTCGTCGCGGAGCCGTGGGACCTCGGCCCCGACGGCTGGCGCACCGGCTCGTTCCCCGCGCCGTTCGCGGAGTGGAACGACCGCTTCCGCGACGCCGCACGGGAGTTCTGGCTGGCCGGGGCCGGGCGGATGTCCTACGGGGAGGCGCCCGGCGCGGGCCTGCGCGAGCTCGCCACCCGGATGTCGGGCTCGGCCGACCTGTTCGCCGCCGGCGACCGCGGGCCGCTGGCCTCGGTCAGCTTCGTCACCGCCCACGACGGCTTCACCCTGGCCGACGCCACGGCCTTCCAGCACAAGTACAACGACGCCAACGGCGAGGACAACCGCGACGGCACGGACAACAACCGGTCGTGGAACCACGGCGCCGAGGGCTGGACGCCGGGCGACGACCCCGACGAGCTGCTGCTCGAGGCGCTGCGGCGGCGCTCGATGCGCAACCTGCTGGCCACCCTGCTGCTGTCCGCGGGCGTGCCGATGATCACCGGCGGCGACGAGGTGGGGCGCACGCAGCACGGCAACAACAACCCGTACTGCCTCGACGACGAGACCTCCTGGGTCTCCTGGGACCTGCAGCCCTGGCAGGAGGACCTGCTCGCGACGACCCAGCTGCTCACCGCGCTGCGCCGCGAGCACCCGGTGCTCAGCCCCGAGCGCGCGCACGGCGGCCCCGGGTCGGCCGTCGACGGCGGCACGGTGCTGGCCTGGTTCGACGTCGGCGGCGCCGAGATGACCGCCGCGCGCTGGGAGGACGCCCACCTGCGCACGGTGCAGGTGCTCGTCGGCCCCGCGCCCGGGCCCGCCTCGCCCGGCGCGCTCCTGCTGGTGCTGCGCGGCGACCTCGACGACGGGGACGTCGCGCTGCCGGCTGCCGAGGGCGCGAGCGCCTACCGCCTGCTGTGGGACAGCGCCGTGGAGCGCTACCCCGCCGGCGTCGAGGGCTCCCCCGACGCCGCGGGGTCCCGGGTGCCGGTCAGCGCCCTGTCGGTGCGGGTCTACCGCGTCTGCTGACGCCGCGCTGCGAGGCCCGTCTCCGCCCCCGGACCGCGGCATCCGAGGAGCACGTGCATCACCAGCCGCGGGGTCGCGGGGAGCGGGTGATCCGGCCCCGCAGCCGCGGGGGTCACCGCGCTCGGTGGCCCGGTGCCAGTGCTGGAGCAGGTCGTCGAGCACTCGCCGCGGCCGTCCACAGGTGCTCCTCTGGCGCCGCGTCGCTCCTCTCGTGCCGGTCGATCGGACCTCCAGGGGCCGAGCCGTGCGGCACGAGAGGAGCATCGCGGCCTGAGGAGAGCCGCTCAGGCGCTCGTGACGAGCGCCGTCTCGGCGGGGTCCACCTGCCCGGCGTGGCGGGGCAGCACGCGCACCGTGTAGCCGAACGCCCCGGTGCGGCGCAGGACGACGTCGCCGGAGAACTGGTACCGGCCGTCCTCGTAGGACTCGGCCCGCTCGAGCGACTGCACGGCCGGGTCGGTGAGCTCGTCGTCCTCGCTCAGGTGCCCGTAGGCCACCTGCACGTCGACGTCCTCCGGCGCGAGCCGCCCCAGGGAGACGTACGCCGACACGTGCAGCACGTCCCCGACCTCCGGGGAGTCCCCCAGGCCGCCGGACTCGACGTGGTCGACCCGCACGGCGTCCCAGGAGGCGCGCACCCGCTGCTTCCACGCGGCGAGGTCGCGGGCGCCGGCGTGGTCGTCGGCGGCCAGGGCGGCGCCGCTCGCCGCCGCGGGCAGGTACAGGCGGCGCACGTAGTCCTCGACCATCCGCGTGGCCTGCACCTTGGGGGCGAGGGTGTGCAGCGTGTGCCGCACCATCTCCATCCACCGGCCCGGGACGCCGTCCAGCCCGCGGTCGTAGAAGCGCGGCGCCACCTGCGTCTCGATGAGCTCGTAGAGCGCAGCGGCCTCGAGGTCGTCGCGCCGGTGCTCGTCCTCGACGCCGTCGGCGGTGGGGATGGCCCATCCGTTCTCGCCGTCGAACCACTCGTCCCACCAGCCGTCGAGGATCGAGAGGTTGAGGCAGCCGTTGAGCGCGGCCTTCATGCCCGACGTGCCGCAGGCCTCGAGCGGGCGCAGCGGGTTGTTCAGCCACACGTCGCAACCGGGGTAGAGCAGCTGGGCCATCGCGATGTCGTAGTCGGGCAGCACGACGATCCGGTGGCGGACGTCGTGCTCGTCGGCGAACTGCACCATCTTCTGCAGCAGCCGCTTGCCCGAGTCGTCCGCGGGGTGGGACTTCCCGGCGATGACCAGCTGCACCGGGCGCGTGGGGTGCAGCAGCAGCGCCTTGAGCCGCTCGGGGTCGCTGAGCATGAGCGTCAGGCGCTTGTAGGTCGGCACCCGGCGCGCGAAGCCGATCGTCAGGACGTCGGGG
Organism: Quadrisphaera sp. DVD1; assembly: GCF_058932755.1. Lineage (NCBI taxonomy): Bacteria > Bacillati > Actinomycetota > Actinomycetes > Kineosporiales > Kineosporiaceae > Quadrisphaera > Quadrisphaera sp. DVD1. The sequence goes on along the minus strand of NZ_JBZYWI010000022.1, from coordinate 26,393 downwards.
TCCAGGACGTCGTCGACCCAGCCGAGCTCGGCGGCGGTGACCCCGCGGCGCAGCCACGAGGCCCGCACCCGGCGCCGCGCGTCGGCGACGAGCTGGGCGCGCAGCTCCCGGCGCACCGCCCACAGCTCGCTCGGGACCACGTCGGGCACCGCGCCGGCCTGCGCCGAGGCGTCGTCCCCGCCGCCGGCGGCCGCGAGGAGCGCGCTGATCCGCGGGTCGACCCAGGTGGGCGCGTGGACGCCGTTGGTGATCGACGTGATCGGCGCCTCGGCGGCGTCGAAGCCCGGCCACAGCCCGGCGAACATGCCGCGGCTGACCGCCCCGTGCAGCGCCGAGACGCCGTTGGCGCGCTGGGACAGGCGGAAGCCCATCACCGCCATGTTGAACACGCTGGGCTCGCCGCCGGCGTAGTCCTCCGCGCCCAGGGCCAGCACGCGGTCGGCGGGGAGCTCGCCCAGGGCGCCGGACTCCAGCAGGTAGCGCTGCACCTGGTCGCGCCCGAAGCGGTCGATGCCCGCCGGCACCGGGGTGTGCGTGGTGAACACGGTGGCCGAGCGGACGGCCTCGACCGCCTCCTCGAAGGCCAGCCCCTGCGCGGTCAGCTCGCGGATCCGCTCCAGCCCGAGGAACCCGGCGTGGCCCTCGTTGGTGTGGTAGACCGCCGGCTCGCTCGCCCCGGACAGGCGCGACCACAGGCGCAGCGCCCGCACGCCGCCGATGCCGAGCAGCATCTCCTGCTGCAGGCGGTGCTCCCCGCCGCCGCCGTAGAGGCGGTCGGTGACGCCGGCCGCGGCCTCGTCGTTGCTGGGGACGTCGGAGTCGAGCAGCAGCAGCGGCACCCGACCGACGTCGGCCTTCCACACGTGCGCGTCGAGGGTGCGGCCGCCGGGGAGCTGCACGCTGACCTGCGCGGGGGCGCCGTCGGCCTCGCGGAGCAGGGTCAGCGGCAGCCCGTCGGGGTCGTGCACCGGGTAGGCCTCGGTCTGCCAGCCGTCGCGGGTGAAGGCCTGCGTGAAGTAGCCGCTCTTGTAGAGCAGGCCGACGCCGACGATCGGCGCGCCCAGGTCCGAGGCGGCCTTGAGGTGGTCACCGGCGAGGATGCCGAGCCCGCCGGAGTACTGCGGCAGCACCGAGGTGATGCCGAACTCGGGCGAGAAGTAGGCGATGGCGGCCGGGGCGTCGTCGAGGCCCTGGTACCAGCGCGGCCCGGTGAGGTACTCGTGCAGGTCGGCGGCGGCGGCGTCCACGGCGGCCACGAGGGCCTCGTCGGCGGCGAGCTCGTCGAGGCGCTCGGGGGTCAGCGCGCCGAGCAGCGCCACGGGGTCGTGGCGGACGGCGTCCCACCTCTGCGGGTCGAGGCCGGCGAACAGCTCGCGCGTGGGCGCGTGCCAGGACCACCGGAGGTTCGTGGCGAGCTCCCCCAGGGCCTGCAGCGGGGTCGGCAGCACGGTGCGGACGGTGAAGCGGCGGATGGCTCTCACAGCGGGCGAACCTACGCCCGCGACGGCGGCGCGGGCCACGGTCGGCCCGACCGGGTGCCGATCGCAGCCGTCCGGGGACGTGGAGGTGTGCGGTGCCGGAGCGCTCGGTAGGTTCGCGCCGTGAGCGAGGCCACCCCCGCCGGGCAGACCGGCACCCCCAGCGACACCGACCAGGCAGCGCCCAAGCGCCGCGCCCCCCGCCGGGCGCCGGCCAGGAAGGCCGCCGCCGAGCACTTCCCCCCGGGCACGAAGATCGGTCGCATCCCGGTCATCGACACCACGCCGTCGGTGGACGGCGGGCGCTGGCCGGCCAAGGCCGTGGTCGGCGAGGCGCTGCCGGTGCGGGCGACGGTCTTCCGCGAGGGCCACGACGCCGTCGCGGCCACGGCCGTCCTGCTGCGCCCGGACGGCACGCAGCACACCGCGGTGCGGATGACCCCGCTGGCCCCGGGCACCGACCGCTTCGAGGCGTGGGTGGTCCCCGACGCCACCGGCGACTGGCGCTACCGCGTCGAGGGCTGGAGCGACCCCTACGCCACGTGGGAGCACGACGCCACGATCAAGGTCACCGCCGGGATCGACGTCGACCTCATGCTCGCCGAGGGCGCGCTGGTGCTCGAGCGCGCCGCCGCCGAGCCGGGCCGGTCCGAGGAGGACCTCGGTCACCTGCACGGCGCGATCGCCGCGCTGCGCGACACCGAGCGCCCCGCCATGGCCCGCCTGGCCGCCGGCACCTCCGCCGGGGTGGTCGCGGCGCTGGCGCGCCAGCCGCTGCGCGAGAAGGTCTCCCCCGGCCCGGAGATGGTGCTGCTGGTCGAGCGCGAGCGGGCGCTCGTCGGCGCCTGGTACGAGTTCTTCCCCCGCTCCGAGGGCGCGCACCGCGACCCGGAGACGGGCGCCTGGCGCTCGGGCACCCTCGCCACCGCGGCCGAGCGGCTGCCGGCGATCGCCGCGATGGGCTTCGACGTCGCCTACCTGACGCCGATCCACCCGATCGGCACCTCGCACCGCAAGGGCCGCAACAACACGCTGGTGGCCGAGCCGGGCGACCCCGGCTCGCCGTACGCCATCGGCTCGGCCGACGGCGGCCACGACGCCATCCACCCCGACCTGGGCACCTTCGAGGACTTCGACGCCTTCGTCGCCCGGGCCCGCGGGCTGGGCCTGGAGGTGGCGCTGGACCTGGCGCTGCAGTGCTCCCCGGACCACCCGTGGGTGCGCGAGCACCCGGAGTGGTTCGTCACCCGCGCCGACGGCACGATCGCCTACGCCGAGAACCCGCCGAAGAAGTACCAGGACATCTACCCGCTCTCCTTCGACGGCGACCCCGAGGGCGTCTACGCCGAGGTGCTGCGCGTGGTGCGGATGTGGGCCGACCACGGCGTCACGCTCTTCCGCGTCGACAACCCGCACACCAAGCCGGTGGAGTTCTGGGAGTGGCTCGTCGCGCAGCTGCGCGAGAGCCACCCGGACGTGCTGCTGCTGTCCGAGGCGTTCACCAAGCCGGCGATGATGCGGGCGCTGGCCAAGGTCGGCTTCGCGCAGTCGTACACGTACTTCGCGTGGCGGAACACGGCCGAGGAGCTCACCGACTACCTCACCGAGCTCTCGATCGGCGCCGACGAGCTCAGCCCCTCCGGCTCGACCGGGACGGTGGAGTACCTCAGGCCGAGCTTCTGGCCCACCACCCACGACATCCTCACGCCGTACATGCAGTTCGGCGGGCCGACGGCGTTCGCCCTGCGCGCCGTGATCGCGGCGACCGCGGTGCCCACCTACGGCATCTACAGCGGCTACGAGCTCGTCGAGAACGTGGCCCGGCCCGGCGCCGAAGAGCAGATCGACAACGAGAAGTACGAGTTCAAGCCGCGCGACTTCGACGCCGCCGTGGCGTCGGGCCGCAGCCTCGCCCCGCTGCTGACCCTGCTCAACACCGCCCGCCGCGAGCACCCGGCCCTGCAGCGGCTGCGCGGGATCACGTTCCACCGCGCGGACGACGAGGCCTTCCTGGTCTACTCGCGCAGGGTGCTCGCCGAGCACTCCCCCACCGGCCTCGAGGACGTCGTCCTCGTCGTGGTGAACCTCGACCCGCACTCCACCCGGGAGACCACCATCCACCTGGACATGCCCGCCCTGGGCCTGGACTGGACCTCCGGGTTCACCGCTCACGACCTCATCAGCGGTGACGCCTTCGGCTGGTCCGAGCACAACTACGTGAAGCTGGGCCCGGGCAGCCCCGCGCACGTCGTCCACGTCGTCGCCACCCCGGGGAGCTGACACGGTGCAGGGCCTGAACCTCAACACGCCGGGTCTCAAGCACGACCCGCTCTGGTACAAGCGCGCGGTCTTCTACGAGGTCCTCGTGCGCGGCTTCGCCGACTCCAACGGCTCGGGCGCCGGCGACTTCACCGGCCTCATCGGCAAGCTGGACTACCTGCAGTGGCTCGGCGTCGACTGCCTGTGGCTGCCGCCGTTCTACGCCTCGCCGCTGCGCGACGGCGGGTACGACATCAGCGACTACAACCAGGTCCTGCCCGAGTTCGGCACGCTGCCGGACTTCGTGGAGCTGGTCAGCCAGGCCCACGCCCGCGGCCTGCGCGTGATCACCGACCTGGTGATGAACCACACGAGCGACCAGCACCCCTGGTTCCAGGCCAGCCGCTCCGACCCCGAGGGCCCCTACGGCGACTTCTACGTCTGGAGCGACACCGACGAGAAGTACCAGGACGCCCGGATCATCTTCGTCGACACCGAGACGTCGAACTGGACGTTCGACCCGGTGCGCCGGCAGTACTACTGGCACCGCTTCTTCAGCCACCAGCCGGACCTCAACTTCGAGAACCCGGCCGTCCAGGCCGCGATGCTCGACACCCTGCGCTTCTGGCTCGACCTCGGCATCGACGGGTTCCGCCTGGACGCCGTGCCCTACCTCTTCGAGGAGGAGGGCACCAACGGCGAGAACCTGCCGGCCACCCACCAGTTCCTGCGCACGGTGCGCTCGGTCGTCGACTACGAGTACCCCGGGCGCGTGCTGCTGGCCGAGGCCAACCAGTGGCCCAGCGACGTCGTGGAGTACTTCGGCACCGAGGAGGAGCCGGAGTGCCACATGTGCTTCCACTTCCCGGTGATGCCGCGCCTGTACTACGCGCTGCGCGAGGGCAAGGCGACGCCGATCCTCGAGATCCTCGCCGACACCCCGGACATCCCGGCGTCCACGGGGCAGTGGGGCACGTTCCTGCGCAACCACGACGAGCTGACCCTCGAGATGGTCACCACCGAGGAGCGCGCCGCCATGTACGGCTGGTACGCCCCTGACCCCCGGATGCGCGCCAACATCGGCATCCGGCGGCGCCTGTCGCCGCTGCTCGACGGCTCGCGCCCCGAGATCGAGCTGATCAACGCCCTGCTCCTGTCGCTGCCGGGCAGCCCCTGCCTGTACTACGGCGACGAGATCGGCATGGGCGACAACATCTGGCTCAACGACCGCGACGCGGTGCGCACGCCGATGCAGTGGACGCCGGACCGCAACGCGGGCTTCTCCTCCGCCGACCCCGGCAAGCTGTACCTGCCGGTGGTGCAGTCCCTCGCCCACCACTACACCGCGGTCAACGTCGAGGCGCAGCTGTCGGTCTCGTCCTCGCTCCTGCACTGGGTGCGGGGGATGCTCGCGGTGCGCAAGGAGCACCCGGTCTTCGGCCTGGGCGCCTACGTGCCGCTGGTCACGGACAACGACTCCGTCCTCGCGTTCCTGCGGGTGATGGACGCCGACACCCCCGGCGGGGCCTCGGAGACGCCCGAGACGGTGCTGTGCGTGAACAACCTCGCCACCACGCCGCAGGCGGTCACCGTGCAGATGCCCGAGCACGCCGGCCGCGCCCTGGCCGACCTGTTCGGCGGGGCGCCGTTCCCCAAGATCGGCGACGACGGCACGCTGCCGCTGACCCTCGGCTCGCGCGACTTCTTCTGGCTGTCGGTGACCCCGTGAGCGAGCCGCGCACGGGGGGCCACCTCAACGACCTCCTCGGCCCGTGGATCCCGCACCAGCGGTGGTACCCGGCCAAGGGCCGCGAGGCGCGGATGGAGGTCGTCGGCGCCCTCGAGCTGCCCGGCTCGGGCGACGCCGGGGTGCGCGTGCTCGTGCACGTCGTGCGCGTGGTCGGCGCCGCGACGGGGGCGGCCACGGACGTCGTCCAGGTGCCGCTGGTGCACCGCCGGTCGCCGCGCGAGGACGGCGCCGCGCACCTGCTCGGCGTCCTCACCGAGGCGGGCGAGGGGTCCTGGCACGTCTACGACGGGCCGCAGGACCCCGCCTTCGTCGACGCGCTGCTCGCCCTGCTCGCCGGCGGCGAGCCGGGCGTGGGGCTGGACGACGACGGCAGCCGCACGCACGCCGCAGGCACCGCGACGGGGCGGCGACCGCAGGGCGCGACCACCCCGGCGCCGGGCTCGCCCGCGCGGGTGCTGCGGGGCGAGCAGTCGAACACCTCGATCATCGTGGAGCCGGCCGACGGCGACCCGGTGATCGTCAAGGTCTTCCGCACCCTGCACCCGGGGCGCAACCCCGACGTCGAGGTGCAGGCGGCGATGACCGAGGCGGGCGTGGACGCCGTCCCCCACCTGGCCGGGTGGCTCGAGGGCGCGTGGCCCGCCTCCCCCGGCGACACCGGCGACGCGCTCGTCGCCGGCGACCTCGCCGTGGCGTCGGAGTTCCTCGCCGGGGCGCAGGACGCCTGGCGCGAGGCGACCGCGGCCGTGGCGGACGGGCAGGACTTCTCCGGGCCGGCCCGCGCCCTCGGCGCGGCGACGGCCCAGGTGCACCGGGCGCTCGCGGAGGCCCTGCCCTCCCGCCCGGCCACGCCGCAGGACGCCACCGACCTCGTCGAGGGCCTGCGCCGCCGCACGGCGTGGGCCCTGGAGTCGGCTCCGGCCCTGGCCGAGCACGCCGAGGCGCTGCGCGCCGCGGTGGACGGGCTCGACGTCGGCGACCTGCCCGACCTGCAGCGGGTGCACGGCGACTACCACCTCGGCCAGGTGCTCTCGGTGCCCGGCCGCGGCTGGGTGCTGCTCGACTTCGAGGGCGAGCCGCTGCGCCCGCTCGCGGAGCGGACCCTGCCCGACCTCGCGCTGCGCGACGTCGCCGGCATGCTGCGCTCCTTCGACTACGCCGCCCGGCAGGCCGGCGGCGGCGAGGCGGCCCAGGCCTGGGCCACGGCGTCCCGCGCGGCGTTCTGCGCCGGCTACGCCGAGGTGGCGGGCGCCGACCCGCGCGAGCGCGGCGACCTGCTCGACGCCCTCGAGCTCGACAAGGCCCTCTACGAGGTGGTCTACGAGACCCGCAACCGCCCCGACTGGCTGCCCGTGCCGCTGGCGGCGGTCGAGCGGATCCTCGCCGGGTCCTGAGGTCCCGAGGCGGCGTCCGAGCCGGGCTGCTCAGGCCCCGTCGACGCCCAGCCAGGCCTGCAGCGCGGGGTCGGTGGGCTCGACGAGGTGCTCGCCGTCGGGGCGCACCAGCGTCGGGATGCGCCGCTCCCCGCCCTGCAGCCGGCGCACCAGCGCCTCCGCGTCCGCGTCGGCCTCGACGTCGACGTACCGGTAGGGCACCGCGAGCCGGTCGAGCAGCGCGCGGCTGCGCCGGACGTCGGGGCACCAGCCGGCGCCGTACACGACGAGGGACCGGTCACCTGCTGCGTCGTCGTCCATCCCCGCATCCTCCCAGGGCCGCCGGTGGACAGCACCGGCACAGGTGGCCAGGCTGCCCGCCATGAGCACCTGGACGGCCTCCTCCGGCGCCGGCTCCGACGACGCTGCAGCCGCCCTGAGCGCGTGGCGGCGGCGGACGGAGCCGCCCGACAACGAGGTGCCCGTCCCCCTCGCGCTGAGCGCCGTCGTCGGGCGCGGCGAGGGCGTCGTCGTGCTCCTCTCCGGCGTCCGGGCCTTCACCACGGGCTTCTCCTTCGACCTGTCGGTGCGGCTGCGCGAGTCACCGGCCCACCGCGATCACGTCTACCGCCAGGTCGCCGGCCACTGGGAGCGCGGCGACGCCGAGGGCGACCTGCTGCTCCTGGGCGTGCAGCTCGCGGACGGACGCACCGGGACCAGCCTGGGCGGCGGCTTCCCCGAGGGCACGGACGCACCCGGCGGCGGGCCTGCGGACCGGGTCGCGCCGGTGCTGCTCACCGCGCGCGGAGGCGGCGGTGGCGGCCGCAGCTACGACCACCAGTGGTGGGTCTCGCCGCTGCCGCCGGTCGGCCCGCTGCTGGTCGTGTGCTCCTGGACCGGAGTCGGGATCGCCGAGACCCGCACCGTCGTGGACGGGGCCGCGATCGCCGCCGCGGGTGCGGCGGCCGAGGAGCTGTGGCCGTGGACCCCGGAGGAGGAGCCCTCGTACGACCCCGCCCCGCCGCCCGTACCGGCTGGCGGCTGGTTCGCGCGCGCCCTCGGCCGCGACGCTCCGGCCCCGGGCGCCCCTCGGCCGTGACGACCCCCGCCTCCCCCGCTCGAGGTGCGCCGTCGCCGCGCTCGTCTAGCGTCACGGCATGGGAGCACCGCGCCGCCTGGCCTGGATCGCCGTGCTCGTCGTCGGGGCGCTCCTCTTCGAGGCGGTGCGGCGCGCGCTCGTCAGCACCCAGAACCCGAACCTGCTCCCTGCGCTGATCCTCCTCGGCGCAGCCGTCGTCCCGGCCGCCTTCGTGACGTTCATCGCCGGTCGGCGGCTGTCCGTCGACGTCCACGGCGGAGCGCTCGCCCTGGTGGCCGTCATCGGCGGGGTCGTGGGCGTCGTGGCTGCGGGGGTGCTGGAGTTCGACACCGTGCGGCGCCTCGGCACGATGCCCATGGTGGCCGTCGGGCTCATCGAGGAGGGCGCCAAGCTCCTCGTCCCGATCGCGCTGGTGCTGGCCGTGCAGCGCTGGCGCCGCCCCTCGGACGGGCTGCTCGTGGGCGTGGCCAGCGGAGCGGGCTTCGCCGCGCTCGAGACGATGGGCTACGCCTTCGTGGTCCTCATCCAGACCCGGGGCAGCCTGGACGCCGTGGACGGCGTCCTGGTGCTGCGCGGCCTGCTCAGCCCGGCCGCGCACATGGCGTGGACCGGCCTGACCACCGCCGCGCTGTGGCAGGCGGCCGCCCGGGGCTGGAGCGGCGCGGGGGTGCTGCGCCTCCTCGGCGCCTACGTCGTCGCCGTGGCGCTGCACACGGCCTGGGACAGCCTCGGCTCGACCGCGGGCTACGCCGTCGTGGCCGTCGTCAGCCTGGGCCTGCTCCTCGTCGTCACGCACCGCCTCAGCGTCCGCGATCGCAGCACCGGGTTCCTCTCGCCGACGCCCGCCGCCTGAGGCGTCCGGTTCAGCCCTCGCCGGGATAGCGGACGCCGATCGAGGCGCGGACGGCGTCCAGCGTCGCCATCACGGCGACGGATCCCTCGAGCGTCATGAGCGGGCTCTCGGTCAGGCCCAGCGCGAGACACCGCTCCACCTCCGCCGCCTGGTGCTGCATGCCGCGGCCGCTGACGGGCTGGTCGAACCGGTCGAGGACCTCCCCGCGCGCGTCGTGGACGGTCACGACCGCAGGGGCGTACCAGACCGAGGCGATCTCCACGCGCCCCTCGGTCCCCAGCACCACGGCGGTGTTGGAGCCCCGGGTCTCGCTCGAGGAGTACGACGTGGAGACGGCATCACCGGCGTGTCGCAGCACCGTGGCCACGGACGCGTCGACCCCCGTCTCGCGCAGCGTGCCGCGCGCGGCCACGTCGGTCGGTGTGCCGAGGAGGTCGTGCGCGAACGACACCGGGTAGACGCCGAGGTCGAGCAGGGCCCCGCCGCCGAGGGCGGGGTCGTTGAGCCGGTGCGCGGGGTCGCTGGACAGCCGCTGGGTGTGGTCGGCGTGCACCGACCGCACCTCTCCGACCCGGCCGCTGGCCACGACCTCGCGCACGAACGCCATGTGCGGCAGGAACCGGGTCCACATCGCCTCGAGGAGGAGGCGGCGCTCGCGGCGCGCGAGATCGGCGAGCGCGCGGGCCTCGTCGGCGCGCACCGCGAACGGCTTCTCCACGAGCACGTGCTTGCCGTGCTCGAGCGCCGCGGCGGCGTTCGCGGCGTGGAGCACGTGCGGCGTGGCGACGTAGACGACGTCCACCTCGGGGTCGGCCACGAGGTCGTCGTAGGAGGCGTGCTCCCGCGCGATGCCGAACTGCTCGGCGAAGGCCCGGGCGCCCTCCGCGGACCGCGACCCGACCGCGGTCACGCGGTGGCCGTGCAGGAGGAGGTCGCGGGTGAAGGACCGCGCGATCCCCCCGGTGGCCAGGATCCCCCAGCGCACGTCGCCGGAGGACGTCGGCCGCGGCTCGGGTGCGGTGCTCACCGGTCCAGCCCGTAGTCGAGGACCACCTGGAGCGCCGCCTCGGGCGACGTGTCCAGCATCGCGAAGGCCGCGGGCGCCTCCTCGGCGGCGACCACGTGCGTGACGAGCTCCCGCAGCTGGAGCCGCCCCTCGGAGGCCAGGCGCAGGACCGTGTCGGACATGCGCAGCTCGTCCCACCGGTGCTGGAGGTGGGGAGCGACGCCGGAGATCTGGGAGCCGACGATCGCGACGCGGTTGTGGTGGAACTCGTCCCCGAGCCTCAGCGCCGTGCCGCCGCCCTGGTAGAAGCCGGAGGCCACGACGCGGGAGCTGTAGCCGACGGTGCGCACGGCTTCCTGGAGCGCCTGGTGGCTGCCGCTCATCTCGATGACGACGTCCGCGCCGCGGCCCTCGGTCGCCTCTCGCACGAGGGGTGCGACGTCGTCCCGGGTGGGGTCGAGCGCGACCGCTGCGCCGAGCCGCACGGCGAGCTCCCGCCGTGCCGCGACGGGGTCGACCACGGTCACCCGCGCGCCGTTCAGCCGCGCCAGCTGCGCGACGACCTGCCCGGGGACGCCCGCACCGAACACCACCACGTCCTCGCCGACGTGGACGTCGGCGTCGAGCACGGCGTTGAGCGCGATGGCGCCGATCTTGGCGAAGACGCCCGTGACCGGGTCCCAGCCGTCGGGCATGACCCGGGCGCGGACGTGGTCCGCCGGGCGCAGGACGGAGGAGCGGTGGCCCCACGACCCCCAGGTCAGGCGTCCGACCAGGTCGGCGTCCTGGGCGGAGCCGGCGTCCACGACCCGGCCGACCTCCTCGTACCCGAACGCGTCCCACGGGTAGGCCTGCGACGAGGTGCCCGGGACGAACAGGCGCTGGTCGGGGTCCCACCTGCTGCTGAGGTACGGGTTGCTCCCGCGGTAGACGGTCAGCTCGGTGCCGGCGGAGATCCCGGAGCACACCGTCTCCAGCAGCACCTCCCCCGACCCGGGCACCGGGTCCTCCACGTCGACGACGACCGCCGTGCGCGGTGCTGCGAACCGGACGAGTCGTCCCACGGTCCTACCTCTCCTCTGCGGTGGGGTCCAGGCCGACCAGCCGGAGGACCAGCGCCTGCTCGGGGTCGAGCATCGGGCCCTGGAGGCCCACGGCCGCCAGCGCGGCCCCCGAGGCGGCGATCGGCTCCACCCACCAGGAGGGCGGGCCGGTCGCCGTCCGGGTCAGGGCGCCGTCGGACAGGTGCACGGGCTCCACCCGGTAGCGCCGCTGCGGGTCCAGGCCGGGCAGGCGGACGCGCCCCGGCTGGGCGGACGGGCTGGTGTCGAGGCACACGAGGGCGAACAGGGCCCGGTCGCGGTCGGGTGAGACCACCCCGTGAGCCCAGTAGGCCTCCTCCGGGTGGTCGGCGCGCACGACCGTCCCGGTGTGCAGCAGCGACCGCTCCTCCTTGTACAGGGCCACCCACGCCGCCAGCTCCTCGAGCTCGCCGGGCGTAGCGGTGCGCAGGTCCCACTCGATGCCGAAGTGGCCGAAGAGCGCTGTGGCGGCCCGGAAAGCCAGCGAGTGGGTGCGGCGGGTGGTGTGCGCGGTCGGCGCGCCGACGTGGCTGCCGACGAGCTCCGGGGGGAGCAGCAGCCCCGTCCACCGCTGGATGCGCTGGCGCTCCAGGGCGTCGATGCAGTCGCTGGCCCAGACCCGGTCGGTGCGCTCCAGCACCTCGAGGTCGACCCGGCCACCGCCCGAGGAGCAGGACTCGATCTCGAGGCCCGGGTGGCGGCGGCGGAGCTCGTCCATCAGCGCGTAGGCGGCCAGCGTCTGCTCGTGCACGCGGGGCTGGCCCGTGGTGCGGTCGCCGGCCTCGAGGACGTCGCGGTTGTGGTCCCACTTGACGTAGTCGACGGCGTGCTCGGCGATCACCGCGCTCATCGCCCCCAGCACGTGCTCGAAGGCCTCGGGGACGGCGAGGTTGAGCACCTGCTGGTGGCGGCCGCGCAGCGGGAGGCGACCGCCCGGGGAGAGGATCCACTCCGGGTGGGCCCGGGCGAGGTCGGAGTCCTCGTTGACCATCTCCGGCTCGAACCACAGCCCGAACTGCATGCCGAGGTCCCGGACCGCCCGCACCAGCGGCCCCAGGCCGTCAGGCCACACCGCGGGGTCGACCTGCCAGTCCCCGAGCCCGGCGCGCGCGTCGCGGCGCCCCCGGAACCAGCCGTCGTCCAGCACGAAGCGCTCGGCCCCGACCCCGGCCCCGAGCTCGGCGAGGGCGACCAGCGACGACAGGTCCTGCTCGAAGTACACGGCCTCCCAGGTGTTGAGCACGACCGGGCGCGGGGACGCCGGGTGGGAGGCGCGGCCGCGCAGGTGGCGGTGGAAGGAGGCCGAGACGGCGTCCAGGCCCTCGCCGTGGGAGGCGTAGAGCCACGGCGTCGTGTACGTCGCGCCCGGGGCGAGGACCACCTCGCCCGGCAGGAGCACCTCGCCCCCGCCCAGGACGCCGACCCCGCCGAGCCCCAGCTCGGCGAAGGTGGCGTGGTTGCCGCTCCAGGCGGTGTGCACCGCCCACACCTCGCCGTGCCGGAAGCCGAACCCCGGGGCGCCGGCGGCCAGCACGAGAGCGGCGTCGGAGCCGGTCCGGCCCCGACGGCCCTCGCGCAGGTGGGTGCCGGCGCGCAGCGGCAGCCGCTGCGGGGTGCGCTCGCGCAGGTGGCGGCCGGTGAGGTCGAGCACCTCCTGCGCCTCCACCGGCACCGGCAGCACTAGCCGCACCGCGTCCACGGTGTAGTCCCCCTGCGCGGCGGTGTTGGTGACCGCGGCCCGCAGGCGCAGGACGCCGGCCGCGGTCAGCTCGACGGTCGTGGTGAGGCCGAGCCCGCAGACCTCGTCGGCCGCCCCGGCGACCAGGACCTGGCCGGCTCCCTGCTCGCCACTGACCGTCGATCCGGTCGGGCTGAAGCACGGCGAGAACGCCGTGCCCCCGCGGTGGCCGGCCAGGCCCGGCGTGCCGGTCCAGCCCGCAGCCTGCTGGGGCAGCACCGCCGGGAACCGGCTCGTCCCGTCGAGGCCGTCGGCACCGCGCTGGGACTCCCCCAGCGCGGCCAGGAGCGCCTCGTCGCCCGCGCCGTCACCGAGCGGCGGGCCCCAGTGGAGCACCCGCGGCACGCCCCCGGGCAGGTCCAGGACGACGGACAGCCCTGCGGCCTCCATCACCAGCGGGGTGCGCACGTGCTCGTCGGTCGGGGGGGTCACGCTGGTCCTCGCCGTCAATGCTTCCGCGCCGGAAGCTGGTGGCCGTAGGCTGCCACACCTGGGGCGGAGTGGACACCCCTCGGCCCGAGCCTCCCCGGGCCCCGACGGAGGAGCTGCCGTGCCCGAGGCCCTGTCGCCCGCGTCCCGGGCCGTGGCGATCGACGTGCTGGTCAACGGCGCACAGTCCCGATCGCAGCTGGCCCGGCGGCTGGGGCTGTCCCAGGCCACCCTCACCCGGGTCGTCAAGCCCCTGCTGGAGGCGGGGGCGGTGGTGGAGGCGGAGGCCGTGCGCACCCCGGGCCGCGGCCGGTCGTCCCTCCCCCTCGACGTGGTGGCCGACGACCACCGCTTCGTCGGGGTCAAGCTCACCACCGACTCGATCTACGCGGTGGTCACCGACCTGCGCGCGCGCGTGCTCGACTCCGCGACCGCGGCCGAGCCCTCCCTCGACGCGGACGACGTGGTGGCCGCCGTCGCCGACCTGGTCGCCGTGCTGCGCTCGCGCACCGACCGGCCGCTGCGGGGTGTCGGCGTCACGGTCGGCGGGCGGGTGGACGAGCGCGGGACCGTCACGGACTCCCCGTTCCTGCACTGGCACGGCGTGCCGTTCCGCCGCCTGCTCACCGACGTGCTCGACGTGCCGGTCCACCTCGCGAACGACGTCGTGGGCCTGACCAGGGCCCAGCACTGGTTCGGGCCGGGGCGCGAGCGCTCCGGCTTCGCCCTGCTGACCGTCGGCGCCGGCATCGGGTACGGCCTCGTCCTGGACGACCGGCTGGTGCGCACCACCGCCCGCCCGGTCGGCCACCTGCTGCTCGACCCGCACGGCCCGCTGTGCCACCGGGGCCACCGGGGCTGCCTGTCGGCCTACGCCACCTCCGGGTCGATGACCTCGGCCGCGGGCCAGGCCCTCGGGCGGGCGGTCACCTACAAGGAGCTGCTGCGCGGTGCCGAGGACGGCGAGCCCGTGGCGAGGAGGGTGGTCGACGAGGCGGCGCACGCGCTGGGCCGGGCGGTAGCCGCCGTGACCACGCTGACCGGCGTGCCGCTGGTGGTCCTCAGCGGCGAGGGCGTCCGGCTCGCGGAGGTGGGGCGCAGGGCGCTGCGCGCCGGACGCACCGAGCACCTCGCCGGCGACCCCGGCGAGGATCCCGTGGTACGTCCCATGGGCTTCCTGGAGTGGGCCCGGGGCGCCGCGGTGGTCGCGATCCAGGCGGAGTTCCCCGTCCGTTCCCCCGGTGTTCGTTGACCGAAATGCTTTCGCATCAAAAGGATTAGTGGCGGGCCGCCGACCGGCGCAGCCCGCTGCCCATCTGGAGCGAGAACGCCATGCGCACCCGATCCAAGCTCCTGGCCATCGCCTCGACCTGCGTCGTCGCCACCGCCTGCACCGGCGGGGGCGCTCAGTCCGGAGGCGAGGGCGACGGCGGCGGGGCCACCTCGATCAAGTACCTCGTCGAAGAGCCTGAGGACGCCGCGGCCACGCAGGCCCTGGAGGACCACATCGCGGAGTTCGAGGAGTCCTCGGGCATCGACGTGGAGCTCAGCACCCTGCCCTTCGACACCCTGCGCACCGTGCTGCAGACGCAGCTGCGCTCGGGCGAGGGCCCCGACGTCTTCAGCTACGGCTCCGGCCCCAGCTTCGGCGGGGCGCTCGCCGAAGCGGGCCTGCTCTACGACCTCACCAACGCCTACGACGAGCGCGGGTGGGAGGTGTACGACTTCGCCAAGGAGCGCGTCACGCACGACGGCAAGGTCTACGGCATCCCCGGTGAGATGGAGACCGTCGGCCTCTACTACAACCAGGCCGTCTTCGACGACCTCGACCTCCAAGCCCCGCAGAGCCTGGCGGACCTGGACGCCGCCTCGGCCGCGATCCGCGACGCGGGCATGGTGCCCCTGGCCGTCGGCGACCAGGAGGGCTGGGAGGGCGGGCACCTGCTGAGCATGGCCCTGTCGAGCGCCGTCGGCTCCGAGGGCATGGAGGCGCTGCTCACCGGCGAGGAGTCCTGGGAGTCCCCGGAGGTGGTCGCTGCCCTGGACCTGTGGAAGGGCTACCAGGACGCCGGCTACCTCGCCGAGTCGCCCACCTCGGTGGACTACGACACCTCCATGGCCCAGTTCTTCTCCGGCGACGCGGCGATGATCCCCACCGGCAGCTGGCTGGTCGGTGAGATCGACGACAACACCGACTTCCCGGTCGGCTACATCCCCTTCCCCGCCCCGGACGGGCCGGGCATCTTCACCGGCGGCCTCGGCTCCGGTCCCTACGTCTCCGCCAGCACGCAGAAGGCGGACGCCGCCCTCGAGCTCATGGACTTCCTCGCCTCGCCCGAGCACGGGCAGTGGACGGTGGAGAACCTGCACACCATCCCGCCGATGGAGCTGGAGACGGCCGACCTGGACGTCTCGCCGCTGCTCGCCCAGGCGCTGGACGACATCTCCGCCGCCGCGAACGGCGGGGACCTCGGCTACAACATCGACGTCATGACGTCGGACGCCTTCAACGAGGCCATGTACGACGGCTTCCAGGGCATCCTGACGGGCCAGAGCACCCCGCAGGAGGTGGCCGCGAGCCTCGAGGCGGAGTCCGCGCGATGAGCGGGCCCCGCTCCTGCGGCTCCCGGGAGCCGGTGTGACCGCGGCCCCGGCCCCCGCCGCGGTGGCGGCGGCCCCGCCGCGGAGCGCCCGGACGCCGCGCTCCGGCGCCCGCGCCGGCACCCCCACCGTCACGCGCAGGGCGCAGGCGCGCCTGGGGATCCTGCTCGCCGCCCCGCTCGTGGCCCTGGTGGCCGTGTTCTTCCTGGTCCCCATGGTCAACGCGGTCTACTACGTGTTCGTCGACTTCAACGGGATCGACCCGACGCCGGCGTGGGTGGGGGTGTCGAACTTCACCGAGCTCGCCCTGGACCCCGACGTCTGGGCGGCCTTCTGGAACAACGTGGTCTGGATCGTCGTCGGGACCGCCGCACCTCTCGTGATCGGCACCGGCCTGGCCCTCCTGGTGTGGGACGTCAGGCGCGGCTCGGCGCTGTACCGGATCGCCTTCTTCCTGCCCTACGTGCTGCCGCAGGTCGCCGTCGGCGTCGTCTGGAGCTGGATCTACGAGCCGTCGCGCGGGTGGCTGAACCGGGTCCTGGAGGCCGTGGGCCTGGACGCCCTGACCACGGGGTGGCTGGGGAACCCCGACACAGCGCTGTACGCGGTCCTGGCCACGGCCGTGTGGGCCACCATGGGCTTCGTCTTCGTGATCCTGCTGTCCGCCCTGCGCAACGTCGACACCGAGCTGGTGGACGCCTCGCGCCTGGACGGGGCGAACTGGGGGCAGCGGGTCCGCTACGTCGTCCTGCCCCAGGTCATGCCGGTGTTCCTCATGGTCACCACGGTGACGCTGATCGGCGGCTTCGCCGTCTTCGACATCGTCTTCGTGATGACCGGCGGCGGCCCCGCGGGGGCCACGGAGGTGCTGGGCACCTACGCCTACAGCAGCGCGTTCCAGCTCAACCGGATCAGCTACGGGACCACCCTCGCCCTGGTGATCACGGTGATGGCGATCCCCTTCGCGGTCTGGATGAACCGGCTCCAGCGCCGGCTCTCCCTCCAGGGGACCGGCGCATGAGCCGGCCCGGAGCGCTGACCGCCCGCCAGCGGGCCGCCGGGGGCAGGCACCTCCTGCTCGTGGTGCTGTCCCTGCTCACGCTGTTCCCGCTGGTGCTGGTCGTCTCGACGGCGCTGAAGACCGAGCGCGACGTGAGCGTGAACCCGTTCGGGCTGTTCTCGTCCTTCTCCTTCGACAACCTCGTGACCGCCTGGACCGTGGGCCAGTTCGGCGACTACGTCCTGAACAGCTTCCTGCTATCGGTGCCCAGCACGCTCCTCGTCGTGGTCCTGTCGACGATGGGGGGCTACACGTTCGCGCGGCTGCCCTTCCCGGGCCGCAGCGTCCTCTTCTACCTCGTGGTGCTCGGCCTGCTCGTGCCCTTCTTCACCTACATGATCCCGCTGTACTTCCAGCTGCGGTCGCTCGGCCTGCTGGACAGCCTGCTCGGGGTCAACCTCGTGCTGGCCAGCACCGGCGTCTCCTTCGGCACCTTCTTCATGCGGGCCTTCTTCTCCGACCTGCCCACCGAGATCGAGGAGGCCGCACGGATCGACGGCGCCTCGGAGTGGCAGATCTTCCTGCGCGTCATGGTGCCCCTGGTGACCTCCGGCATGGGCGCGCTGGCCGTCTTCACCTTCCTGCAGAACTGGAACAACTTCCTCGTCCCGCTGCTGTACATGCCGGGCGGAGAGTACCGGCCGCTGACCACCGGTCTCTACCTGTTCGCCGGGGGCCGCTCGGTCGACATCGGGCCGCTGGCCGCGGGCACGCTGATCACGGTGCTCCCTGTGGTCGTCCTCTTCGTCGCCCTGCAGCGGCAGGTGACCCAGGGCTTCCTGTCCGGAGCGGTCAAGGGCTGAACGCGCCCCACGCACCGCTCCCCGATCGAGACGAGACGACGTGCACGACGTGATGGACCCACGAGACCTCGTCCCTGACGAGGCCGAGCAGCTGGCGCACAGCGGCCACCCGGTGGGGCTGCTGCACGCGCAGGCGCGCCGGGCCTCGGCCACGGGCGACCTGGCCGCGCTCGCGCACCTGCGCGAGGAGCTGCTCGCCCTCGAGCGGGAGTCGAGCTGGGACCACGACGAGCCCGAGGACGACGCGAGCCTGCTGGCCGCCGTGGAGGGCCTGCCGCGGATGGCGGTCCCGCAGGACCAGCTCGCCGACCGCATCCGCGGCGCCTGGCTGGGGCGGACGGTGGGCAACACGCTCGGCAAGCCGGTCGAGGGCCTGACCCGCGCCGAGGTCGAGCTCTACCTGCGGGCCGCCGGGCAGTGGCCGATGACGGGGTACCTGCCGCTGGTCGACCCGCTGCCCGAGGGGGTCGCGGCCCTGCACCCCTCGGCGCCCACCGCCTCGGCCGGCCGGTTCACCGACGTGCCGCGCGACGACGACCTCGACTGGACGATCCTCGGGCTGCACGTCCTGGAGCAGTGCGGCCGAGGCGTCAGCACCGAGCAGATCGCCTCCTCGTGGCTGGACCGCGTCCCCTTCACGCAGACCTACACCGCGGAGCGGGCGGCGTACCGCAACCTCGTGCGGGGCGTCGAGCCACCGGAGACGGCCGTGCGCGACAACCCCTACCGGGAGTGGATCGGGGCGCTGATCCGCGGGGACGTCTTCGGCTACGTGTGCCCCGGCGACCCGGCTGCGGCAGCGCGGCTGGCGCTGGTGGACGCGCGCTTGAGCCACACGGCCAACGGCAAGTACGGGGAGATGTGGGCCGCCGCGCTCCTGGCGGCGGCGCTCTGCACGGACAGCTCCGGCGACGCGCTGCGCCGGGCGCTCGCCGTGGTCCCTCCGCGCTCGCGGCTGGCCGGAGCCCTGGGCGGCGTGCTCTCCCTGCACGAGCAGGGGGCCACGGCGACGGACGCCCTGGACTGGGTGGACACCGCCCTGGGGCACTACCCCTGGGTGCACACGGTCAACAACGCAGCGCTGATCTCCATCGGCCTGCTCTGGGGCACCTCCTTCACCGAGGCGGTCGCCACGACCATCGCCGGTGGTCGGGACACCGACTCCAACGCGGCCACCGTGGGCAGCGCCTTCGGGGCGCTCCACGGGGTGTCCGGCGTGCCGGAGGAGCTGGTGGGCACCACCCACGTCCACGTCCGGAGCGCGGTCAGGGACTTCGACCGGATCACCGTGGAGGAGCTGGCCGACCGGACGCTGCGCCTGGCGCGCGGGCACTGAGCCCACCGGCGACCCCCGCGAGGACCGGGCACCGGGTCAGCCGGCAGCGCGCCGACCGAGATGGCCCCGCCTCCCCCTCGCTCGTCGAGCGCGCGCTGTGGACGCCGGTCGCCGCGGCCCTGGCGGTGCTGCTCTGGCGCGCCCGCCGCGAGGCGTCCTGACCTCAGGCGCGGCGGGCGCGGGCGCGGCGCTTCCCCTCGTGCATCGCGACCGCCCGGGGCGCGGGGATGGCCCGCCCCTCCTCGAGCAGGTCGGCCGGCAGGGCCTGCGGGGCGGGCAGCGCGTCGCGCCAGGGGTCGCGGTCGCCGAGCAGCGCCGGTGCGCTCCGGAGCGTGAAGTCGGCGGGCGCCACGGCGTCGAGGTCCTCCCACGCGACCGGGAAGGAGACCGGCACCCCCGGCCGCGCTCGCGGGCCGTACGCGCAGGCGAGGCTCGCGCCGCCGGCGCGGGTGGGGTCGAGGAACACCCGGCCGTGCCGCTCCTCGAGCAGGAAGGCCGTCGTGGCCAGGACCGGGTCGAGCCGCTCGGCGCGCGCGGCCAGCGCCCGGGTGGCAGCGGCGGCGTCCTCGGCGTCGACGCCCTCGACCGGGACCAGGACGTGCAGCCCCTTGGCCCCGCTGGTCTTGACCGCGGCGGCCAGCCCGGCGTCGGCCAGCGCCTGCTGCACCAGCCGGGCGGCGGCGACCACGTGCCCGAACGCTGCGCCCTCCGGCGGGTCGAGGTCGAGCACGAGGCGGGTCGCCCGGCCCGCGCCGTCGAGCACCGTCGGGTGCAGCTCGACCGCCCGCTGGCCGGCGAGCCACAGCAGGGTCCGCCGGTCGTCGGCCAGGGGGTAGCGCACCTCGCGGGCGGAGGCCTGCGACCACATCTGCTGCGTCCGGATCCAGTCCGGGGCCGAGGCGGGGAGGTTCTTCTGCACGAAGGGCCGCTGGCCGGGGCGCACCCTCACCACCGTCAGCGGGCGGTCGCGCAGCTCGGGCAGGATCCGCTCGGCCACGGCGTCGAGGTAGTCCACGAGGTCGCGCTTGGTGGCGCCGGCCCCGTCGAACAGCTCGGAGTCGAGGTGCTTGAGCTCCACGCCCTCGCGGACCTCGACGTGCTCGGCGGCGGCCATGCCCGGAGTGTGCCCGCGCGGCTCAGCTCCTGGCCAGGGTGCGGACGGCCTGGAGGTAGCGCCGGGTGATGAGCAGCTGCACCGCGCGCGCTGCCGGCGGGACGGCGCGGGCGTCCACGGCGGCGAGGCGGGAGAACACGGTGAGGCGGAAGACCACGGTCCCGGTGGCGTCCTGCTCGACGACGAACGCCTCCTCCCCGCTCTCGGGGTGGCCCGGGAGGGTGCCGTAGGCGAACCCCCGGCGCGCCGGCTCCTCGAGCACGCGGACCACGCGGCACGGCGCCAGCCGCCACACCGGCCCGAGCCGCACGGCCAGCACGACGGAGGAGTCGAGCTCCGTCGTCGGCGCCTCGGGCGCCACCACCAGCCCGGCGCCGCGCTGCACGCCCCACCGCAGCAGCCCGTCGGCCGTGCGCGCGAACACGTCGTCGCCCCGGCCGAGCACGACGTCGCGGTGGAGGTGGAGGTAGCCGGGCGGGGGCTCCCCCGCGGTGGCGCCGACCTCCGGGTAGGTGGGCCGCCGGGTGCGGGCGCGCTCCAGCTCCGCCTGGAGGCGCGCTGCGGAGGGGCGCCCGACGCTGAGCACCGGGCGCCCCTCCCCGCGGCCCACCGGGCTCAGCGGGCCGCGGCGGCGTCGCGCACGAGGTCGCCCGCGCTGACGAGCACGCCGGGCGCGGTGAACGCGTCGGGGTCGGCCTGGGCCACCGGGTCGGACGTGCGCACCAGCAGGTCGACGGTCTCCCCCGGCAGGAGCGTCAGGAGCATGTCGCTGACCTCCGCGGCCGGGTCGACCTTGTCGGCGAGCACCGCGAGGTCGCGGACGACCGTGCGGGCGGTGACCCGCAGCGCCACGCCGCCCTCGGCAGCGGTGGTGACGACGTCGAGCTCGGGCGCGGGCAGCGCGCCCTCGCGGTCCTCGACGAGGAAGTCGACCGCGCGCGCCGCCCCCTCGGCGTCGGCGACGACCACGAGGGTCCCCTCCGGCGCCGCCGGCAGGACGGCGGTGGCGGTCGCCCGCGGAGCGGCCTCGAGCGCCACCTCGGCGCTGGACAGCACGGTGCCGTCGGCGGCCACCCAGCGCACCGCCGCGGTCGTCGTCCAGGGCTGCGCCGTGTCGTTGACCGCCACGAGCGCCGGGGCCCCGTCGCGCGGCTGCAGGGTCAGCAGCCGGTCGGCGAAGCTGGCGCGCACGGCGTACCAGAGCGGCTTGAGCCGGCCGTCGCCGTCCACCGCGGCCCAGGAGGTGACCGGCCAGCAGTCGTTGATCTGCCACAGCACGGCGCCCGCCGTGCGCGGCCACCAGGACCGGTAGTGCTGCAGGCCGAACGCCAGCGCCCGCGCCTGCACGAGCTGCGTGGCCCAGTGCCAGGCCTCGAAGCTGGTGGGCTCGGGCAGGTGGGCGTCGATGCCGCGCTGCAGCTTGGCGTTGCCGTCCTCGGCCTTCTGGTGCACGAGGAAGGTCGGCGAGGTCGGCGTCAGCGGCTCCTCGGTGACGGCGCGGGTGAGCGTCGACCACGTCGGCGGGCCCTGCCAGCCGAACTCCGAGGCGAAGCGCGGCACCTCGCCGCGATAGCCGTCGGGGGCGGCGTAGTCGCGGCGGTTCCACACGTCCCACTCGTGGACGGTGCCGTGGTCGGGGGAGTTCGGGCGCACCGGGACGCCGTCCACCTCGGCGCCGAGCGAGATCGGGCTCCCGGCGCTGTAGGGGCGGGTCGGGTCGACCTCGGCCACCACGCGCGGCAGCAGGTCGTAGTAGAAGCCAGCGCCCCAGGTCTGGCCCGGCTCCAGAGCGTCGAACCAGCCGAGCTCGTCGTGGCCCCAGATGTTCTCGTTGCACCCGTTCCACAGCACCAGGCTGGGGTGGGGCACGAGGCGGGCGACGTTCTCGCGGGCCTCCGCCTCCACCTCGCTGCGCTGCGGCTCCTCCTCGCCGTAGGCGGCGCAGGCGAAGAGGAAGTCCTGCCAGACCATCACGCCGGCCTCGTCGCAGGCGGCGTAGAAGTCGTCGGACTCGTAGAAGCCGCCGCCCCACACGCGCAGGAGGTTCATGCCGGCGCGCTTCGCCTGGTCGACGCGGCGGTCGTAGCGCGCGCGGTCGACGCGGTGCGGGAAGCAGTCGTCGGGGATCCAGTTGGCGCCCTTGGCGAAGACCGGCTGGCCGTTGACGACGAAGGTGAACCGGGTGCCGATCTCGTCGCGCCCGGTGTCGAGCGCGAGGTCGCGCAGCCCGAGCGCGCTGGACAAGTCGTCCAGCGCGGCGCCGTCGACGTCCTCCAGGTGCACCGCGAGCGCGTACAGCGGCTGCTCGCCGTAGCCGTGCGGCCACCACAGCTGCGGGTCCTCGACGCGCAGCTCGACGACGGCGGAGGACTCCCCGGCCTGGACCGGGACGCTGTGCTTGAACGTGCTCGTCCCCGCGGGGCTGCGCAGGACCGCGGTGGCGTGCAGCCTGCCCGAGGCCTCCACGGAGGCGCGCTCGACGTCGACGTGCACGGAGACGACCGCCGCGCCGCCGGGGCCGTCGGGGAAGGTCACGAGCGGGCGCACGCGCTCCAGGCGGGCGGTGCGCCAGCGCTCCAGGCGCACCGGCTTCCACAGCCCGGCCGTGATGAGCTCCGGCCCCCAGTCCCAGCCGAAGTTGCACGCCATCTTGCGCACCGCGTTGAAGGGGTGGGGGTAGACGTTGGGCCGCGGGCCCAGCTCCTCGGCGAGCCGCTCGGCCGCGGTGAGCTGGGCCGGGAAGTCGACGACGAGCTCGACCTCCCCGCCGCTGAGCACCTCGCGCAGGTCGATCCGGTAGCTGCGGTGCATGTTGGCCGTCCGCGCCACCTCGGTGCCGCCGACGGAGACCACGGCGACGGTGTCGACGCCCTCCAGCACGAGGTCCACCCGCTCCCCCGGCGCAGCGGGCTCGGCAGCGGCGGCCGCGATCGCCGTCCGGTACTGCCAGTCGGTGCGACCGGTCCACGACAGCAGCTGCTCGTTGCGCTCCAGGTACGGGTCGGGGATCAGGCCCGCGGCCAGGAGGTCGGTGTGCACGGTGCCGGGGACCGCGGCGGGGACCGCACCGGCGGCGGCGACCTCCGCGGGCGGCGCCCCGCCCGTGCTCCTCAGCGTCCAGCCGTCGTGCAGCGTCATACGGGTGACCATGCAGGGAGCGTCCCACAGCGCAGGGAGCGCCTCGAGGCCTCCCGTGCCAGGGTGAGCAGCATGGAGACCACGCCGGCCACTCGCAGCGTCGACCCCGAGGTCCTCCGCCAGCTCGGGCGGGGGGAGCACGCGCTGCCGCACGACGTCCTCGGCCCGCACGTCGGGGAGGACGGCACGATCGTCGTCCGCGCCCTGCGCCCGCTCGCGGAGTCCGTCGTGCTGCTCACCCCGGACGGCGGCCGCACCGCCCTCGAGCACGAGGCCGAGGGCGTGTGGGTCGGCGCCTTCCCCGGTACCGAGATCACCGACTACCGCCTGGAGGTCACCGCCCCGGGCCGCGAGCCGGAGGTCGTCGACGACCCGTACCGGTTCCTGCCGTCGGTGTCGGAGTTCGACCTCCACCTGATCGGCGAGGGCCGCCACGAGGAGCTGTGGACGGTGCTCGGCGCCCGCGTGCGCCACTACCCCGGCGCCATGGGCGACGTCGTCGGCACCTCCTTCGCCGTCTGGGCCCCCCGGGCCCGCGCCGTGCGCGTGATCGGCGACTTCAACGGCTGGGACGGCCGGATGTCGATGATGCGCTCGCTCGGCGGCGCGGGGGTGTGGGAGCTCTTCGTGCCGGGCGTCGGCGCCGGCACCCGGTACAAGTACGCGATCCTCACCCAGGACGGCCGCTGGCTGGAGAAGGCCGACCCGCTGGCCGAGGGCACCGAGGTGCCGCCGGCCACCGCCTCCGTCGTGGTGGAGTCGACCTACTCCTGGGGCGACGACGCGTGGCTGGCCCAGCGCGCCTCGGTCGACCCCCACACCCAGCCGCTGAGCGTGTACGAGGTGCACCTGGGCTCCTGGCGCGCCGGGCTGGGCTACCGCGAGATCGCCGACCAGCTCACCGAGCACGTCCTGGCCACCGGCTTCACGCACGTGGAGCTGCTGCCCGTCGCCGAGCACCCCTTCGGCGGCTCCTGGGGCTACCAGGTCACCGGCTACTACGCGCCGACCTCCCGCTTCGGCCACCCCGACGACTTCCGCTACCTCGTCGACCGCCTGCACCAGGCCGGCATCGGCGTGATCGTGGACTGGGTGCCCGCCCACTTCCCCAAGGACGAGTTCGCGCTGGCCCGCTTCGACGGCGAGCCGCTGTACGAGTACCCCGACCCCCGCAAGGGCGAGCACCCCGACTGGGGCACCCTCGTGCCCGACTTCGGGCGCCCCCAGGTGCGCAACTTCCTCGTCGCCAACGCCCTGTACTGGCTGGAGGAGTTCCACGTCGACGGCCTGCGCGTGGACGCCGTCGCCTCGATGCTCTACCTGGACTACTCGCGCCAGGCCGGCCAGTGGATCCCCAACAAGTTCGGCGGCCGCGAGCACCTGGAGGCGATCGAGCTCCTCCAGGAGGTCAACGCCACCGCCTACCGGCGGGTGCCCGGGATCATGATGATCGCCGAGGAGTCCACCGCGTGGCCGGGCGTCACCCGCCCCACGGACGCCGGCGGCCTGGGCTTCGGCCTGAAGTGGAACATGGGCTGGATGCACGACTCGCTGCGCTACCTCGGCGAGGACCCGCTGAACCGGCACTACCACCACCACGAGATGACCTTCTCGATGGTCTACGCGTACAGCGAGAACTACGTGCTGCCGATCAGCCACGACGAGGTCGTGCACGGCAAGGGCTCGCTGCTGCGCAAGGCGCCCGGCGACCGCTGGCAGCAGCTGGCCACGGTGCGCGCCTTCCTCGCCTTCATGTGGGCCCACCCCGGCAAGCAGCTGCTGTTCATGGGCACCGAGTTCGGCCAGGAGGCCGAGTGGGCGGAGTCGCGCAGCCTCGACTGGTGGCTGCTGGACCAGCCCCTGCACGCCGGGATGCTCGCCGCGGTCTCCGACCTCAACCGGATCTACCGCGCCACCCCGGCCCTGTGGGAGCTCGACCAGGACCCGGCCGGGTTCACCTGGATCACCGCCGACGACGCCGCCCACGACACGTTCTCGTTCGTCCGGCGCGACCGCTCGGGGCGGCCCCTCGTGTGCGTCGTGAACTTCTCCGGCATCCCCCACGAGGAGTACCGCCTCGGGATGCCCGGCGCCGGGCGCTGGCAGGAGGTGCTCAACACCGACAGCGAGGTCTACGGCGGCTCCGGCGTCGGCAACATGGGCGCGGTGGACGCCGTGGCCGAGCCGTGGTCGGGCCAGCCCGCCTCGGTCCTCCTGCGCGTGCCGCCGCTGGCGGCCGTGTGGCTCGCCCCCGAGGAGTGGCCGCTGCCCGAGGCGGAGCCGGTCGCCGCGGTCGAGGGCGCGGTCGAGGGCGAGACGGCGAGCGAGGCCGACGCGCGCCGCGCGGTCGAGGGGTCCTCACCGCTGGCCGCCTCGCTCGAGGACCCGCAGGCCGCCGTCCCCGAGGCGTTCCGCGGGGACGACGGCGGCGAGCAGCAGGGCTAGAAGAGCGCCGCCGCCAGGGACCGGCGGCCCGCGGCCACCCGCGGGTCGTCGGTGCCCACGACCTCGAAGAGGTCGAGGAGGTGCTGGCGCACGCGCTCGCGGTCGTCCGGGGCGCTCCTGCGCACCAGCTCCACGAGGCGGTCGAAGGCGTCCTGCACGTGCCCGCCGAGGACGTCGAGGTCGGCCACGAGCAGCTGCGCCGCGACGTCGGTGGGAGCGGCGGCCGCGGCGGCGCGCGCGCTGGTGAGGTCGGCTCCGCGCGTGCGCGCGAGCAGGCCCACCTGCGCCAGGCCGGCGCGGGCCATCGCGTCGGCCGGGCTCTCGGCCAGCGCCCGGCGGTAGGCGTCGGCCGCACCCTCGAGGTCGTCGCGCTCGATGGCGTCGTAGGCCTCCTGGTGCAGCGGCGGCAGCGGCGCCTCCTCGGGCTCGGCGCCGTCCGGGGCCGCGGAGGCGCCGGGCACCCGCCCGGTCACGCCGTTGGCCTCGGCCACCCGCATGAGCTCCTCGAGCACCTGGCGCACCTGCGCCTCGGGGTAGGCGCCCTGGAACAGCGGCACCGGCTGGCCCTTGAGGATCGCCACGACGCTGGGGATCGACTGCACCTGGAACGCCGAGGCGATCTGCGGGTTCGCGTCGACGTCCACCTTGGCCAGGAGGAAGCGCCCCTCGTGCTCGACCGCCAGGCGCTCGAGCACCGGTGAGAGCTGCTTGCACGGCTCGCACCAGGTGGCCCAGAGGTCGACGACCACGGGCACCTGCTCGGACAGCTGGACCAGCGAGGGGAACATCTCGTCGGTGACGTCGACGACGACGGGGGCGCCCGCAGCGC
>NZ_JBZYWI010000219.1:0-3208 GCF_058932755.1 Quadrisphaera sp. DVD1 | reverse complement strand
CAGGCCCCTCGGGGCCGGCGGGATCGGGCACCCGTCCAGGCTCGGCGCCCCGGACGCGCGCAGGCGGCCCGCGCGCCCCGCCTGTGGACGGCGGGACGCGCGAGCCGCCTGTGGGCGGGGAGCGGGGTGGTCAGGCGGGGACGACGTTGACGAGCTTCGGCGCCCGCACCACCACGGTGCGCACCCCGCGGCCCTCCAGCGCCCGCTGCACGCCGGCGGTCGCCAGCGCCTGCTCGCGCAGGTCGTCGGCGGAGATGTCGGCGGGCACCTCGAGCCGGTCGCGGACCTTGCCCGCCACCTGCACCACGCAGGTCACCGTGGCCTGCACGAGCAGGGTCGGGTCGGCCTGCGGGAACGGCTCGAACGCCAGGACCCGGTCGTGGCCCAGCCGGGCCCACAGCTCCTCGGCCACGTGGGGGGCCAGCGGCGCGAGCATGAGCACCAGCGCCTCGGCGGCCTCGCGAGGCACCGCTGAGAGCCGGGTCAGCTCGTTGTTGAGCTCGATGAGCTTGGCGATCGCGGTGTTGAACCGCAGCCCCTCGAGGTCGGCGCCGACGCCGGCCATCGTCCGGTGCAGCAGCTGGCGGGTGGCCGGGTCGGCGGGGGCCTCGGAGACGCGCACCTCGCCGGTGGCCTCGTCGACGACGTTGCGCCACAGCCGCTGGAGGAAGCGGTGCGAGCCGACCACGGCGCGGGTCTCCCAGGGGCGGGAGGCGTCCAGCGGCCCCATCGACATCTCGTACAGCCGGAACGTGTCGGCCCCGTACGCCTCGTACATCTCGTCGGGCGTGACGACGTTCTTCAGGCTCTTGCCCATCTTCCCGTACTCGCGGGTGACCGGCTCGCCGTCCCACGTGAAGGTGCGCGCGCCGGTCTCGCTGCTGGCCTCGACCACCTCGGCGGCCGGCACGTACTGCCCGCGGGCGTCGGTGTAGGCGTCGGCCTGGATGTAGCCCTGGTTGAACAGCCGCCGGAACGGCTCCTCGCTGGACACGTGCCCCAGGTCGAACAGCACCTTGTGCCAGAAGCGGGCGTACAGCAGGTGCAGGACGGCGTGCTCGACGCCGCCGACGTACAGGTCGACGCCGCCGGTGTCGCGGCTGCCGTCGGGGCGGACGCCGGCCGCGCCGGTGCGCGGGCCCATCCAGTACCGCTCGACCTCGGGGTCGACGAGCCGCTCGTCGTTCTCCGGGTCGAGGTAGCGCAGCTCGTACCAGCACGACCCGGCCCAGTTGGGCATCGTGTTCGTCTCGCGCCGGTAGGTCTTCGGGCCGTCGCCGAGGTCGAGCTCGACCTCCACCCACGCGGGCACGCGGGCCAGCGGCGGCTCGGGGTCGCTCGTGGTGTCGTCGGGCGCGAAGGTGCGCGGGGAGTAGTCCGGGACGTCGGGCAGCAGCACCGGCAGCATCGACTCCGGCAGCACCACGGGCAGGCCGTGCTCGTCGTAGACGATGGGGAACGGCTCGCCCCAGTACCGCTGGCGGCTGAACAGCCAGTCGCGCAGCCGGTAGGTGGTGCGGGCGCGGCCGGCGCCGGTGCGCTCCAGGTGCTCGAGCATCGCGGCCTTGGCCTCGGCCACGCCCAGCCCGTTCAGGTCGAGGTCGTCGTTCGCGCTGTTGATCGCCGGGCCCTCGCCGGTGTACGCCCCGCCCTCGAAGCCCTCGGAGGGCTGCACGGTGCGCACCACGGGGAGGTCGAACAGGGCGGCGAAGTCGTGGTCGCGCTCGTCCTGGCCGGGCACGGCCATGATCGCGCCGGTGCCGTAGCCCATGAGCACGTAGTCGGCGGCGAAGACGGGCAGCGCGGCGCCGGTGACCGGGTTGGTCGCGCTCAGGCCCGTGTAGACGCCGGTCTTCGTGCGGCCCTCGGCGGTGCGCTCCGCGTCCGTCTCCGAGGCGGCCGCGGCGCGGTAGGCGCCGACGGCCTCGGCGGGCGTGGGCGCCCCGCCGGTCCAGGACGCCGGGGTTCCGCTCGGCCAGGCGGCCGGGACGGCGTCCAGCAGCGGGTGCTCGGGGGCGACGACCATGAAGGTGGCCCCGAAGAGGGTGTCGGGCCGGGTCGTGAAGACATCCAGCTCACCGGCCGGGCGGGCGGCGTCGTCGAGCACCCCGAAGGTGATCGAGGCGCCGGTGGAGCGGCCGATCCAGTGCCGCTGCATCGTCTTGATCGCCTCGGGCCAGTCCAGGCGGTCGAGGTCGTCGACGAGGCGGTCGGCGTAGGCGGTGATCCGCATCATCCACTGGCGCAGGGAGCGCTTGAAGACCGGGAAGTTCCCACGCTCGCTGCGCCCGTCGGCGGTGACCTCCTCGTTCGCCAGCACCGTGCCCAGGCCCGGGCACCAGTTCACCGGCGCCTCGGAGACGTACGCCAGGCGCTGGGCGTCGACGACGCGGCGCCGCTCGACGGCGTCCAGGTCGGCCCAGGCGCGGCCGTCCTCGAGGGCGCGCTCGCCGCTGTCGTAGGCCGCGACGAGCTCGGTGATCGGCCGGGCCCGGCCGAGGCCGCCGTCCGGGCGCTCGGCCTGCGGGTCGTACCAGGACTCGAAGACCTCGCGGAAGATCCACTGGGTCCAGCGGTAGAAGTCGGGGTCGATCGTGGCGACGGCGCGGCGGTCGTCGTGGGCCAGGCCCAGGCGGCGCAGCTGCCGGCGCATCGCGGCCATGTTCGCCTCGGTGGTCACCCGCGGGTGCTGGCCGGTCTGCACGGCGTACTGCTCCGCCGGCAGGCCGAAGGCGTCGTAGCCCAGGGTGTGGAGCACGTTGCGCCCGCGCATGCGCTGGTAGCGCGCGTAGACGTCGGTGGCGATGTAGCCCAGCGGGTGCCCGACGTGCAGCCCCGCCCCCGAGGGGTAGGGGAACATGTCCATCACGAAGAGCTTCTCGCGACCGCCCACGGCGTCGGGGTCGGCCCACGGGCCGGCCGGGTTGGGCGCCCAGAAGGTGCCCTCGGCCTCCCACCGGTCCTGCCAGCGGGCCTCGACCGACGCGGCGAGCTCGGCGTCGTAGCGGTGCGGCGGGGCGTCGCCGTCGCCACCGGAGGGCGCGCCGGCGGGAGTGGGCAGAGCGGTGGTCATGGGCTCCAGGGTATCGACGCCGCCGCCCCCACCGACCGCTCAGCCCGCCGCTCAGCCGCTGCGCGGCTCCAGCAGCACCGGCCCCGACGCCACCACGCCGGCCACGGTCAGGCCCGCCGCCCCGATCACCGCGCG
>NZ_JBZYWI010000218.1:0-3257 GCF_058932755.1 Quadrisphaera sp. DVD1 | reverse complement strand
GGCGGTCGGGGCCGGGGCGCGCTTCCTGCTCTGCGAGGGCCTGGGGCCCGACGCGCTGCGGGCCGTCGTGGACGCCGTCCGGGGCCTCGCGCTGCCCGGCGGCGAGCGCGTGGAGGTGGAGGCCCGCGCCGGGGCGGACGTCGCGACCGCGGCCGCGCTGGCGGCCACGGGCGTGGACTTCCTGTCCGCGACCGCCCTGACGGGCCGCGCCGCGGCGCTGGAGGTGGACCTGGCGCTCGACCCGCCTCAGGGCCTGCGGTAGCGGAAGCAGTGGCACACCAGGGGGACGACGACGGAGCCGTCCTCCTCCGCGGCGGCCCGGGCCAGCGCTCGCACCTGGTCCAGCACGGCGTCGCGGTCCTCGCGCACCGCGATGCCGGAGTAGGTGGAGGCCAGGTCGGCCACGGCGTCCGGCGAGGGCAGGTGCTGGGCGGCCGGGAACTGCTCGCGCTCCGCCCCGGTCATCGGCGCCGGCACCTGCGGCCACCAGTCCTGCTCGGTGGTGCCGGCCGCGGCGCCCGTGGCATCGGCGAACCCCGTGCCGCCGACCACCTCCTCGAAGGACGCCGCCCACGGGACCGCCAGGTCGCGGGCGTTCCAGGCCAGGCCCAGGGTGCCGCCGGGACGCAGCACGCGCGCCAGCTCGGCCACCGCGGCGCCCGGGCGCAGCCAGTGCCAGGCCTGGCCCACGGTCACGGCGTCCACCGAGGCGTCCGGCAGCGGCACCTCCTCGGCGGTGCCGACGAGCACCTGCACGCCCGGGTCGCCCGGCAGGGAGGCCTCCAGGGCGCCGAGCATGGCCTCGCTGGGGTCGACGGCGACCACCTCGTGGCCCAGCGCCCGCAGGACGCGGGTGAGCTTGCCGGTGCCGGCCGCGAGGTCGAGCACGCGCAGCGGCCGCGACGGCGCGCCGACCAGCCAGTGCACCGCGTCGGCGGTGTAGCCCGGCCGCAGGTCGTCGTAGCGCCCCGGGTCGACCAGGGTGCCGAAGGAGGTGCGCCGACGGGCGTCGTCTGCCAGAGCCATGGCGCCCATGACAGCAGAGCCCGGCGCGGTGCCCGACCGCGGGTGGCTAGCCTTCGGCCGTGAGCCAGCAGCCGGACGCCTCTCCCGCCCCCGAGGTCGCCCCCGAGGTCGCCCCCGAGGTCGCCCCCGAGGGCGCTGACCTCCCGGAGCAGCTGCGGGTGCGCCGCGAGAAGCGGGCGCGCCTGCTCGCCGCCGGCCGCGACCCCTACCCGGTCGCCGTGCCCCGCACCGCCTCGCTCGCGCAGGTGCGCGAGGACCACCCGGGCCTCGAGCCGGGGCAGGAGACCGACGACGTGGTCTCGGTGACCGGGCGCGTGGTCTTCGTGCGCAACACCGGCAAGCTGGCGTTCGCCACCCTGCAGGAGGGCGACGGGACCCGGCTGCAGGTCATGCTGAGCCTGGCCGAGGTGGGCCAGGAGGCGCTGGACGCCTGGAAGTCCGACGTCGACCTCGGCGACCACGTCAGCGTGACCGGACGCGTCGTGGCCAGCCGGCGCGGCGAGCTGTCGGTGATGGCCACCTCCTGGCAGCTGGCGACCAAGGCGCTGCGCCCGCTGCCGGTGCTGCACGCGGGCACCAGCGAGGAGACCCGGGTCCGCCAGCGCTACACCGACCTCATCGTGCGCCCCGAGGCCCGCTCGGTGGTGCGCACGCGCGCGGCCGTCGTCCGCTCGCTGCGCGAGACCTTCCACCGCCACGACTACGTCGAGCTCGAGACCCCGATGCTGCAGACGCTGCACGGCGGCGCCGCGGCCCGGCCGTTCGTGACGCGCTCCAACGCCCTCGACATCGACCTGTACCTGCGGATCGCCCCGGAGCTGTTCCTCAAGCGCGCCGTGGTCGGCGGCCTCGAGCGCGCCTACGAGATCAACCGGAACTTCCGGAACGAGGGGTCGGACTCCTCGCACTCCCCGGAGTTCGCGATGCTCGAGTTCTACGAGGCCTACGCCGACTACGACGTCATGGCCGAGCGCACCCGCGAGCTCGTGCAGACCGCGGCGCTGGACGCCCTCGGGTCGACGACCGTGACGCTGGCCGACGGCAGCGAGTACGACCTCGGCGGGGAGTGGGCGTCCGTGTCGATGTACCCCTCGCTCTCCCAGGCCCTGGGCGAGGAGGTGGTGCCCGGCACGCCGGCCGAGCACCTGCGCGCCGTCGCCGAGCGCCTCGGGGTGGAGGTGGCCCCCTCCGCCGGGCACGGCAAGCTCGTCGAGGAGCTGTGGGAGCACCTCGTCTCCGGCTCCCTGCACGCGCCGACCTTCGTGCGCGACTTCCCCCTGGAGACCTCGCCGCTGACGAAGTCCCACCGCAGCGTCCCCGGCGTGGTCGAGAAGTGGGACCTCTACGTGCGCGGCTTCGAGCTGGGCACCGGGTACTCCGAGCTCAACGACCCGGTCGTGCAGCGGGAGCGGCTGGAGGCGCAGGCGCGCCTGGCCGCGGCCGGTGACGCGGAGGCGATGCCGGTGGACGAGGACTTCCTCCGCGCGATGGAGGTCGGCATGCCCCCGGCGGGGGGCGTCGGCGTCGGCATCGACCGGCTGCTCATGGCGATGACCGGGCTCGGCATCCGCGAGACGATCCTCTTCCCGCTGGTCAGGCCCGAGCACGGCTGAGCGCCGCTGAGCACGCCGGGCCCCTCGGGGCCGGGCGTACCGTGGGGGCCGTGGACGTGATCGCGGCGCTGCTCCCCTCGGTGGGCGTGGGCCTGCTCTTCTGGTTCGTCATGCGCGCGGTGCTCGGTGCGGACCGCCGGGAGCGCGCGGCGATGGCCGAGCTCGACCGCCAGGACGCCGAGCGCGCGCGCCAGGACGCCGACCGCGCCGGCTCCGCGGCCCCGGAGCGCAATTCCTGATCCGCCCGGTGACCGCCATTCGTGACGAGCGGTCACGGAGGGGTCAAAGGGAATGGCCCGCCTGGAAGCGCTCCCGCGAAGTGCGGGAATGCGCCGACCGGGAAAGGCGGATTGCTCTGCGCGATGAATGCGTGTCATGATCGTCGGAGCATTCCGCGGCCGTGCCGCGGAACTCCGTCCGCAGCGCAGAACGACCCAGGAGAGAATCCACATGGCCCAGAAGATGCAGGTCCTGCTCCTCGACGACATCGACGGCGGTGACGCCTCGGAGACCGTGTCGTTCTCGCTGGACGGCGTCGGCTACGAGATCGACCTCAACGACGAGAACGCGGCCAAGCTGCGCGACGCCCTCGCCCCCTGGGTGGGCCACGCGCGCAAG
>NZ_JBZYWI010000217.1:0-3320 GCF_058932755.1 Quadrisphaera sp. DVD1 | reverse complement strand
CGCGCCGGGGGCCTGGAGGCACCCGACGCCACCGACTGGCACGCGGCGGCCCCCGCCGCGCTGCAGGCGCTGCTGCTCGCGGCCAGCCTGCTGGGGCTGCTGAGCCTGGTCCCGGCCGCGGAGGCCGCGGGGCTGGTGGTGGCGGGCGTGGCGGGAGCCGTCGTGGCGGATCCGGCCATCGTGGTGCTGCGCTCGCGGATGCGCCGGTCGGCCGCGCGCCTCCACGTCATCTCCGCCGCGGCCCGGCGGGCGCGGCGCGCGGCGGTCGGCACGGCCCTGGCCACCGCCGCCACCGCCGCCGTAGTGGCGGCCCTGGTGGTCGTCTCGCGGCCGGGGGCGCAGCCCGGCTGGACGGTCGACGCGGCGGTCGCGGCGGCCTTCACCGCTGCGGCGACGGCCTCCGCGGCGCTCAACGCCTTCGGCGCCCCGTGGCGTGCGGTCCTGGCGAGCGCCCTGGTGGCGGCCAGCACCGGCGTGGCGCTGGTGTCGGGGCTGGACGCCTTCGCCGTCGCCGTGGTCCCCGCCCTCCTCGGCGCGGTCGCGCTCGTCGCCCACCGCGTCTCCGACCCCCGCGTGGCGGCGTGAGCCAGGCGCGGCTCGCGCCGCCCTGGTACGTCCACCCGGCGGAGGACCCGCAGGCGTGGCAGGAGCTGGCGCACCTCCAGCCGCGGCCCTCGTTCGTGGTGGTCAACGTCCACGACGGGCCGGGCGACGAGGACGACCCGTGGTACCCGGAGGCGGTGGCCCTCCTGCGCAGCGTGCGGGTGCTGGGCTACGTGGACGTCGACTACGGCCACCGCCCTCCGGCCCAGGTGCTCGAGGACGTGCGGGCCTGGGTGCACCGCTACCGCGTCGGCGGGGTGATGTTCGACCGCTTCCCGTCCGACTTCGCCGGCGCCGTGCACCTCCAGCCCCTGGTCCAGCGCGTGCGCGACGAGGGTGCCGGGCTCGTGGTGGGCAACCCCGGTGTGGTGCCCCACCCGGCCCACCTGGCCCTGCTCGACGTCACCGGCGTGTTCGAGGGCGACGCGGCCGCCTACGCCGAGCACCAGCCGCCGGCCTGGCTGGCCCGCATGCCGCGCCGCAAGGTCTGGCACCTCGTGCACGGGTGCCCCCCGGAGCAGATCGCGGCCACCACGGCGCGCGCCGGGGAGCTCGGGGCGGGGCACGCCTTCGTGACCGACCGCACCATGCCCCACCCCTGGGGCGGCTTCCCCGGGGCCCGCACGGGGGCGCGGGCGCTGCTGTGACGCCGCCCCGGCAGCAGGGCCGGCGGGTGGTCCGGAGGAGGGGAGGGCCCGTGGGCGTCCTCGGGGTGGCGGTGCTGGTGCTGGCGGCCGTGACCGGGTGCGGCTCGGGCGGGCGCGGCGGCTCGGAGCCGGCGTCGCCGGCTCCGTCGGCCTCCCGCTCGTCCGGACAGCCCTCGCCGTCGCCGTCGCCGTCGGAGTCGCTGGCCTCGCCGTCGTCCTCAGCTCCCACCGGTGGCGGCGGGGCGAGCACCTCGCCGCCCCCCGCGGCGTCTCCCCCGCCCGTCGACCCGCCCGCCGCCCCGCCGAGCGGGGACGCCCTCTGGCGCCCCGCCCCCGGCACCACGTGGCAGTACCAGCTCGACGAGCGGCTCGACCTGTCGGTGGACGCCGAGGTCTACGACGTCGACGGGGAGGAGACCAGCGCCGCGCAGGTGGCGGAGCTGCACCGCCTCGGGCGCCGGGCGGTCTGCTACGTCAACGCCGGCGCGTACGAGGAGTGGCGACCCGACGCCGGGCGGTTCCCCGACGACGTCCTCGGCGAACCGCTCGACGACTGGCCGGGCGAGCGCTGGCTCGACGTGCGGCGGACCGACGTCCTGCTGCCCCTGCTGGCAGCGCGCCTGGACCGCTGCCGCGACAAGGGCTTCGACGGGGTCGAGTTCGACAACGTCGACGGGTGGGCCAACGAGACCGGGTTCCCGCTCACCGCGGACGACCAGCTGCGGTTCAACACGGCGCTCGCCGGCCTGGCCCACGAGCGCAGCCTCGCCGCGGGCCTCAAGAACGACGTCGAGCAGGTCGCCGACCTGGAGCCGGTGTTCGACTTCGCGGTGAACGAGGAGTGCCTGCGCTACGACGAGTGCGGGGCCTACGCCGCCTTCACGGCGGCCGGCAAGGCGGTCTTCCACGTCGAGTACGAGCCCCTCTCGACGAAGAGCTGCGAGGGTGCGGTCGTAGCGGGCCTGAGCACGATCGTCAAGACTGCCGATCTGGGGCCGCAGCGTGTTGGATGTGCTCGTGGCGGGAGCTCTCACGGGGGCGGGTGACCTGGCCGGGCGCACTGGGGCGCTGGCGGCCGCCGTCCTCGTGCGCCCGGACGGCCAGGTGGAGCTGCGCGAGGTCGGCGACGCGCTCGACGCGCTGCTCGGCCGCGCCCTCGACCCGGTGGGCACGCTGCTGGCGGCTGCGCTGGAGCCGGCGGACGCCGCCACGCTCACCGCCGCCGCCCTCGACCTGCTGGACCCCGGCGTCGAGTGCGTCAGCGCCCAGGCGCGGGTGGCCGGGCGCCCGGACCCCCTGTGGTGGCACCTGTGCTCCGACGGCTCCGCCACCACCCCCGGTGCCGCCCGCAGCGCGGTGCTGCGCGTGCAGCCCGCCCCCGGCGACGACCGCCCGGGAGCCACGCGCTGGGCCGTCGCCGTCCTGCGCGTGCGCCCCAGCGCGACCGGCGCCGGTGACGCGGTCCTGGGGAGCGGCGCCCTCGGACGGGCCGTGCGCGGGGTGCTGCGCGACGCGGACGCCGTGGTCCCGCTCGGCCCCGGGCAGCTGGCGGTCGTCGTCGAGGACCCGCCCGAGGTCGCCGTGCAGGCGGTGGCGCTGCGCCTGGTGCGGGCCGTGCTGGCGCAGCCGGGGCTGGAGGCCTCCGCCGCCGTCCTCAGCCTGACCTCTCGGGGCCTGCAGCCGGAGCAGGCCCTCGACCGGGTGCTCGCCGCCGTCCCGGAGCCGTCCTCGCGCGGCGAGGTGCACCTGCTCGACCCGACCGCGGCCGCCCCGGCTCCGGTCACCCCGGCTCCGGTCGCCGCGCCTCCGATCGCCCCGCGGCGGATCGCCCCGCGGCGGATCGCCACGGCGCCGCGCGCGCCCAAGGTGCCCCGCCGGAGGGCCCCGTGACGCTCGTCCGCCCCCACGACGCCTGGGGCGCCCCCGCGCTGCACCACGACCTCCGCCACCAGCTGGCCACGGTGCGCCTGCTGCTCGCCGCCGCCACGGGCAGCGGGGGCGGGCCTCCCGGAGAGGTCGACCGGCTGCTCGCCACGGCCACCGCGGAGCTCGACCAGGCGGTCGCGCTCG
>NZ_JBZYWI010000216.1:0-3387 GCF_058932755.1 Quadrisphaera sp. DVD1 | reverse complement strand
CGGTGGGCGAGGACGCGGACCACCTCCCGGCGGCCCTCCCCGCGCACCTTGCCGAGCAGCGCCACGACGCTGGGCTCGACGGCGCCCCAGGTCCGGCGGTCCAGGGCGGACAGGCGGGTGGCGGCGGCGGCCTGCTCCTCGGGCTCGCCGGCCAGCAGCTCGAGCAGGTCCGGGCGCACCGGCTCGGACAGCGCGCGGCGGCGCAGGTGGGCGCGGCGGCGCCAGCTGCGCCGGGCCGCGATGCCCAGGGACAGGAGGACCACGAGCGCCGCCAGCGCCGTCACCGCTGCGGCGACGGCGGTGGGCGTGGTCACCGCTGCGCCCGCGCCAGGACGGCCTGGACCCGGCTGACGAGCTCGCGGGGGCTGAACGGCTTGACGACGTAGTCGTCGGCGCCGGTGGCGAAGCCCGCCGCGACGTCCTGCTCCTGCGCCTTGGCGGTGAGCATGATCACCGGCAGGGAGGCGGTGCCCGCCTCCTGCCGGAGCTGCGCGCACACGTCCAGGCCCGAGAGCCCCGGCATCATGAGGTCGAGCACCGCGAGGTCCAGCGCGGTGGTGCGGGCGGTCTCCAGGGCGGCGACGCCGTCGGCGGCGGTGACGACCTGGTAGCCGGCCTGGCCGAGCTTGAAGGCGACGAGCTCGCGGATGTCGGCGTCGTCGTCGGCGACCATCACGGTGGTCATGAGAGCTCCTGGGCGAGGGGTCGGACGGCAGCGAGCACGCGCGCCACGTCGGTGCGGGTGAAGGGCTTGGGCAGCACGGCGTCGGGGCCGACGTCTCCGAGCTCCCCGAGGTCGTCGGGGTCGAGCACCGTGGTCAGCACCACCGCGCAGCCGCGCGTGCCGAGGTGGCCGCGCAGGGTGCGGGCGACGTCCACCCCGTCCAGGCCCGGCAGCACGACGTCGACGACGGCGACGTCCGGGGCGGCGGCGAAGGCCAGGGCGAGACCCTCCTCGCCCGTGGCGGCGACGCGGACGTCGCAGCCCAGCCGCTCCAGGTGCGCCTGCAGGAGCCTGCGCACGTCGAGGTCGTCCTCGATGACGAGGACGGACGGACGCCGGCCGGGCGGCGCGGGGAGCAGGGCGGTCACCGAGGCGTTGTCGGCACGCCGGGCCCCCGCCTTGACGCCTCGGGCCCTCTCGCAGGCGCGGCCCCGGCCAGTCCCCCGGACGGCTCAAGGCCGCCCCCGCGGGCGCCGATGGTGCCGCCATGAGCAGCGCAGACGGCAGCGGTGACCCCGAGGCCGCCCGGCGGGTCGCCGCCCTGGCCGAGCACCGCCTCCTCAGCGGCGAGGCGGACCCCGCGCTGGAGGCCGTCGTCCGGCTGGCCGCCGCGGCCGCCGGCGTGCCCACCGCCACCATCAACCTCGTCGACGACCGCGCGCAGCACCAGGTGGCCACCGTCGGGTTCGCGGGCGCGAGCTCGCCGTGCGAGGAGTCGATGTGCGCCCGCACCATCGCCCTCGGCGAGCCGGTGCACGTGCCCGACGCCGCCGCAGACCCGCGGTTCGCCGACAGCCCGTGGGTCGACGGGCGGCGCGACGCCGTCCGCCTCTACGCCGCGCACCCGCTCACCACGGTCACGGGCGTCGTCGTCGGCACCCTGTGCGTCTTCGACGCCCGCCCCGGCGACCTCAGCGCCGACCAGCGCGCGCAGCTGGCCGACCTGGCCACCACGGCCATGGCGCTGCTCGAGCGCCGGCGGCAGTCCGCCGCGCAGCTCCACCTCGTCGCCGCGGCCGAGGAGGCCCGCGACCTCGTCGAGCTGGCGCACGCGGAGCTGGCCCTGCGCCTGGACGAGCTGGAGCGCTCCAACGCCGAGCTCGAGCAGTTCGCCGCCGTGGCCAGCCACGACCTGCGCGCTCCGCTCACCGTCGTCGACGGCTACCTGGAGCTGCTCGAGGACCTGCACGCCGGGGACGCCGAGGGGCCGGCGCGGTCCTGGGTCGCCACCGCCCGCAGCGGCGTGCGGCGGATGACGTCCCTCATCGACGCCCTGCTCGGGCACGCCTCGGCGGGCGCGCGCGTGGTCGCCGCCGAGCCGGTGGACGTGGGCGAGGTGTTCGAGGACGTGCTCACCGACCTCGGCCCCACCATCGCCGCGGTCGGCGCCGAGGTCGTGCTGGAGGACCCGCTGCCCGTCGTGACCGCCGACCCCGTGCAGCTGCACCAGGTGCTCGCGAACCTCGTCGGCAACGCCCTGAAGTTCGCGCGCCCCGGGTCCCCCGGGCGCGTGCGCTGCTCCGTCGCCGAGCGGGACGACGCCTGGGTGCTGTCCGTGCGCGACGACGGCCGCGGCATCCCGGCCGAGCGGCGCGCGTCGGTGTTCGCGATGTTCGAGCGCGCCGGCACCGGCCACGCGGTGCCGGGCCACGGCATCGGCCTGGCCACGTGCGAGCGGATCGTGGCCCGCCACGGCGGGCAGATCTGGGCCGAGGAGACCCCCGGGGGCGGCACGACCGTGCGCTTCACCCTGCCGCGGGTCGGCTCAGGCTCAGGCGCAGGCGCAGGGGCCGGCGGCACCCCAGTCGCCCAGCGCCTCGCGGACCTCGTCCCCCAGCGGGTTGACGCCCGGACCGGCGGCCAGGGAGTGGGCCAGGAGCACGTGCAGGCACTTCACGCGGGTGGGCATCCCGCCCGCTGAGACGCCGGCGATCTCCGGCACCTCCTCGCCGAGCGCGGCGCGGCGGGCCAGGTAGTCCTCGTGCGCGGCGCGGTGCGCGGCGGCGAGCTCGGGGTCGGCGGCGACCCGGTCGCTCATCTCCCGCATGAGGCCCGAGGCCTCCAGCGTGCCCACGGCCGAGGCCGCGCGGGGGCAGGTCAGGTAGAAGGTCGTGGGGAAGGGCGTGCCGTCCGGCAGCCGCGGACGGGTGCGCACGACGTCCGGCAGCCCGCACGAGCAGCGGTGCGCCACCGCGGCGACCCCGCGCGGCGGCCGGCCGAGCTGGCGCGCGACGGCCTCGAGGTCCTCCGCCGACGGCTCCTCCGGCTCGGCCCCGGCCGGCTCCTGGGACCCGGCGCTCACGGGGCCTCCGGGTCGACGCCGTCAGCGGCGTCCGAGCCGCCGCCGAGCAGCTGCCACAGGCGGTCCACCCCCGAGGGCGACGCCGCCGGCTCCGGGGCCGCGGTCGCGGCGGCGGTCTCGGGCGACGGCGGGGCGTCCACCACGCGGTAGCCGGTCTCGCCGGGGTACAGGTAGTGCAGCCGCTCGCGGGCCTGCGCGCTGACGTGCGCCGGGTCGTCCCAGCGGGCGGCCTCGGCCTCCAGGTCGCCGACGCGCGCCTCGCGCGCCTCGACCTCGGCGCGCAGGGCGGAGAGGTCGGACTGCTGGTCGACCCACGTGCGCACGGGGGCGACCACCGAGAGCAGGCCGAGCAGGCAGACGC
>NZ_JBZYWI010000215.1:0-3445 GCF_058932755.1 Quadrisphaera sp. DVD1 | reverse complement strand
GCCCCGCCGCCGAAGGCGTAGCCGACGTCCTGGACGGCGGGCTGCGCCGGCCGGCCGGGCAGCGCCGCGCCGCGGCTCTCGAGGTCGCGCAGCTGGGACTCGAGGTAGGACTTCATGCGGTTGCGGTAGTCGCGCTCGAAGGCGCGCAGCTCGTCGATCTTCCGCTCCAGCAGCGAGCGCTCCTGCTCGAGGCTGCCGAGGGTCTGGCGCTGCTTCTCCTCGGCCTCGCGGACCAGGCGGCCGGCGTGCTCCTTGGCCTCGCCGAGGATCTTGTCGCGCTGCTCCTCGCCGCTGCGCACGAAGTCGTCGTGCAGCTTCTGGGCCAGGGCGAGCATGCCGGTGGCGGCCTCCGGCGGCGCCGCCGGAGCGGCGGCCACGGCCACCGGGGCGGGCGCGGGGCGCTCGACGGGGGCCGGGCGCTCCTGCATGGGCACCGCGGCCGTCGGGCTGCCGGCGCGACCCAGCTCGGTCACCCGGCGCTCGCAGGCGGACAGCTTCGAGGTCAGCTGGTCGTTCTCCGCCGTGAGGCGCCGCAGCTCCCCGACGACCTCGTCGAGGAAGTCGTCGACCTCGTCCTGGTCGTAGCCCTCACGGAACTTCGTGGGCTGGAAGCGCTTGTTGACAACGTCCTCAGGCGTCAACGCCATCTGGTCCACCTCTGTCGGAGTTCTGGCGGTGATGCGCGCTGGCTTCGCGATCACATCGAGAACCACCGTAGCCGACGAAGCGCGGGCGCGGACAAGAACGGGCGTGTCCGGGAGAGCTCGCCCGGGCGCGCCCTCAGGCGCTGACGTTGCGGGCGGCCGCGGAGAGCACCGCCATGAGCACCGAGCACCCCAGCGCGAGCACGAGGAAGGCGAGGTCCAGCTGGATGCTGCCCAGCCGGATCGGCCGGATCACCCGGCGCAGCCCGCGCAGGGGCGGGTCGGTCACGGTGTAGACCAGCTCGGCCAGCACCAGCACGACGCCGCGGGGGCGCCAGTCGCGGGCGAAGACCTGCACCCACTCCAGGACCAGCCGCCCGATCAGGAGGATGAAGAACAGCAGGACCACGAGGTACAGGAGCTGGAGGACGACGGCCACGGCCCCATCCTCTCAGCCCCGCGCACCGGCGGCGCCGAGGCGCCGCCGGTGCGTCCGGGCGGGAGGGCTCAGGACTGGTTGAACAGGGTGGCCCCGGCGGCCGGGGCCGCCTCGCCGGTCACCTCGACGTGGGCCGGGGAGAGCAGGAAGACCTTGTTGGTCACCCGCT
The DNA here is from genome assembly GCF_058932755.1 of Quadrisphaera sp. DVD1. Lineage (NCBI taxonomy): Bacteria > Bacillati > Actinomycetota > Actinomycetes > Kineosporiales > Kineosporiaceae > Quadrisphaera > Quadrisphaera sp. DVD1. Next base: position 2,193 of record NZ_JBZYWI010000215.1, on the reverse strand, counting down.
CGATGGTCCCGTGCAGGCCGAAGACCAGGCCGGCCGAGAAGTCGACGAGGCGCTTGGCGTCCGCGTCGCTCATGTCGGTGAGGTTCATGATCACCGGCACGCCCCCGCGGAAGCTCTCGCCGATGCTCTTGGCCTCGTTGTACGTGCGCGGGTGGATCGTCGTGATCCGCCGCAGCTCCGCCGCCGGCGACGCGGCCACCACGCGGGCCACCTGCCGGTCGCGGGTGATCGGCGTCACCTCGGCGTGCCGCTCGAGCTCCCCGTGCTCCTCCACCTCGGTCCACTCCTCCTCGGGCAGACCGCGCATCTCCTGGTAGTTCGGGTCGTCCTCCGTCAGTCCCAGGTAGACCATCGTCTTCCGCAGCGCGCCAGCCATGTCCGCTCCTTCAGTCCCGGGTGTCACACGAATAACACCAGCACCCGTGGCCACACGCTACTGCACGCGCGGCCGACTGCCCAGAACGGCTCGGCCGACACGCAGGTGGGTCGCACCGGCGGCCACCGCCGCCTCGAGGTCACCGCTCATGCCGGCGCTGACGGCGCTCGCGCCGGGGTGGTCGGCGCGCACCTCCGCCGCCAGCTCGGCCAGGGCCGCGAAGGCGGCCGCGGGGTCGCCCTCGCGCGGCGCCACGGCCATGACGCCGTCCAGGCGCAGCCCGGGGGCGCCGGCCACGGCGTCCGCGAGGGCCGGCAGGTCCGCGGGGGCCGCTCCCGCCCGCGCCCCGATCTGTCCCGGTCCCCCGCCCAGGTCGACCTGGACGAAGCAGCCGAGCTCGCGCCCGGCCCGCTCGGCCGCGCGGGACAGCGCCTGGACCAGGCGGGGGCGGTCGACGGAGTGCACGACGTCGGCCCACCCCGCCACCGCGGCCGCCTTGTTCGTCTGGACCTGCCCCACCTGGTGCCAGCGCAGCGGCAGGTCGGAGCACTCCGCGGCCTTGGCCGAGGCCTCGGGCTCGCGGCTCTCCCCCACGTCGCGCACCCCCAGGCCGGCGAGGAGGCGGACGTCGTCGGCGGGGAAGGTCTTGGTGACCACGACGAGGACGAGCTCACCGGGGTCGCGCCCGGCGGCCGCCGCGGCGGCGTCCACGCGCCGGCGGACGGCCTCCAGGGAGGCGGCCAGCTCCTCGCGGCGGCTCACGCGCCGCCGTCCGGCCCCCGGGCGGGCGACCACGCCAGGCCGGCCCAGCGGGGAGCACGCGGGCCGCTGCGCCGCACCGAGCCGAGCTCCGGGCTCTCCACCGTGCAGCCGGGCAGCTGGCGGGCCTCGACCCCCTCGGCGACGAGCTGCTCGAGCACGCCCGCCGCGACGTCGAGGGCGGGCGTGCCGGTCCAGGTGACCGAGGCGGCGACCGGGTGGCGGGCGGCGACCTCCGCGCGCATCGCGGCCGGCACCTCGTAGCAGCGGCCGCAGACCGAGGGGCCGAGCACGGCGCGCACCCGCTGCGCCCCGAGCTCGCGCATGGCCGCCACCGCCGCCCCGACGACGCCGGCGTCCATCCCCCGGCGCCCGGCGTGGGCGACGCCGACCACCCCGTGGTCCGGGTCGGCGAGCAGCACGGGCACGCAGTCGGCGACCAGCACCGCCAGCGCGAGGCCGGGGCGGTCGGTCACCAGGGCGTCGGCCTCCGGCGGCCCGTCCGGCCAGGGCCCCCGGGCCACGGCGACCGAGCGGCCGTGGACCTGCCGGGCGTAGAGGACCCGCTCGACGGGCAGGCCGACCTCGGCGGCGACCGCCGCGCGGGCGGCGGCCACCGCGGCCGGGTCGTCCCCGACGTGGTCACCGAGGTTGGCGCCCGGGCCGGCCCCGCCGCCCGCCGTGGCCCTGGACGCCGTCGGGGCGCCGCTCAGCGCCATGACGGCGCCGGGGCGCCCCTCGGCGCCGGCGAGGTCGTCGCGCCAGCGCAGGACCACGGCCGGTGGCTACTTGAGGAAGTCGGGGACGTCCAGGTCGTCCGGCTCCGGGCTGCGCGCGTAGCGCGAGCGGACCGGCTCGCGGTCGACCGGCACGTGCACCGCGCCGTCGTACTGGCCCGAGACCGGCACGGGGTAGCTCGGCTGCGGCGCGGCGTGCGTGGGGGCGGGCTTGGGCGCCGGGACGCTGGGGCCCGCAGGCCCGTCGTCCAGCGCCGTCGGCACGGCCTCCGGCGACGCGCTGCGCCAGTCGCCGTACTGGGGGGTGTAGCCGCTGCGCTC
>NZ_JBZYWI010000214.1:0-3501 GCF_058932755.1 Quadrisphaera sp. DVD1 | reverse complement strand
GCGGGCCTGCGGGGCGCCGTGCCGGCCGCGCGCGCCACCGGGCTCGCCGCCTTCGACCTCTCGGGCACCGCCAGCGAGCTCTGGCTGGCGCGGCGGCTGGCGGGCGCCGCCGCTGCCGCGCGGGGCCGGTGAGCGCCTTCCGCGGGAGCGCCCGCGGTGCTACGTTGCTCGAACAGGTGTTCGAGCCACGGCTCGGACCGGTGCGAGCTGAGGAGCCTGCTGTGGACGAGAGGGACGTGTTCGTGCTGGCCGACCGGGCGCTGGAGCGCGTGGTCCTGGGCGTCCGCGACGAGCAGTGGGACGACCCGCTGCCCGCCGACTTCGCCCTCGGGACCCCGCGCGAGACCCCGCCCACCCTGCGCGAGGTCGTCAGCTACCACCTCTACGACGACGCCTGGGTGCCCGACATGCTCGCCGGGCGCACCATGGCCGAGGTCGGGGAGGACCGGTACGGCACGCCGACGGAGGACCTGCTGGGGCCCGACCCGAAGGCCGCCTTCTCCGCCGCCGTCGAGCGCGCCTGCGCCGCCGCCACCGCGCTCGACGACCTCGAGCGCACCGTCCACTGCTCGTTCGGCGACTTCCCGGCGCGGGAGTACCTGTGGCAGGTGAACGTGTTCCGGGGCCTGCGCGCCCACGACCTCGCCGTGGTGGTCGGGGGCGACCCCCAGCTCCCGCCCGAGCTGGTGCAGGGGCTGTGGGACGAGGTGAGCCCGCACGCCGAGGAGTGGCGCGCCATCGGGGTCTTCGGTCCCGCCGTCCCGGTCCCGGAGGACGCACCGCTGCAGGACCGCCTGCTGGGGATCACCGGCCGCCGGCCCTGACCGCGGGCGGTGCGGCGACCCTCCGACCGTCGCCGAGCTTGACGACGACGACGCCGGCGATGATCAGCAGGCCCCCGACGAGCTGGAGCCCGCCGGGCAGCTGGTCGAGGAGCAGCCAGGCGAAGCCCACGCCCGCGACCACCTCGAGCAGGGCGACGAAGGAGGCGACCTGCGCCCCCAGGCGCCGGGTCGCGGCGACGCCGGTGGTGTAGGCGAGCGCCGCGGTCACCAGGGCCAGGGCCAGCACCGACGCCCACCACGGGACGGTGCCCCCGGCGTACGAGGGCGCCACCGCTGCGGCGCGCATCGGCAGCAGCCCGACCGCTCCCAGGAGCGCCAGCACGGCCGTGCCGACCACCAGGCCGCAGCCGGCCAGGGCCAGGGGCGGGAGGCCGGTCTCCGTGTCGCCGGAGATGAGGAAGTACGAGGTCGCTCCCACCATGGCCCCCAGCGCCCAGGCCACGCCCGCCGGCGCCAGGTCGGCGCCGGACAGGAGGTCGAGGACGAGGACCAGGCCCGCGGCGGCCAGCGCCGCACCGGCCAGCGTCAGCCGGTGGGGGCGTCGACCGCGGCGCACCCACAGCCAGGCCACGACGGCGGCGGGCGCGGTGTACTCGATGAGCAGCGCTGGCCCGACGTCCATGCTCGCCACCGCGGAGAAGTAGCAGAACTGCGCACCGGCGACGGCCAGCACCCCGTAGACGAGGATCGTGCGCAGGCCGGACCGCAGCGCCCCCCAGCGCCCGCGCAGGGACGCCGCGGCGAACGGCGCCACGACCACCGCGGCCAGGCCGACGCGCGCGAGGACGATGGCTCCCGGGCTCCACCCCGTCGACAGCAGGCCGCTGGCCAGGGAGCCGGACAGCCCGAAGGAGGTCGCGGAGGTGATGGCGAGCAGCACGCCTCCGCGGGTGCCGCTGGTCTCCCCCGAGCGTCGGACGTCATCGGCCACCAGGGTCATGGCCGATGACACTAGGGACCCTGCGCGTAAGGTGTCAACGTGCTCTTCGCCCATGACACCGAGGCGGCGCTCCTGGCCGCCGTCTCCCTGGTGAACAGCGCCGAGGAGCCCGACGCGCTCACCACCGTGCAGGAGCTGGACGCCTGGTACGCCTCCCACGGCTACACCGGCCGGCGCGACGGGGACGCCGCCGAGCTCTCCGCCGTCCGGGCGCTGCGGCCCGTGCTGCGCGAGCTCCTGACCGCAGAGCGCGACCGCGCCGCCGAGCTGGTCAACGCCCTGCTCGTCGAGGCCCGGGCGCTGCCGCAGCTCGTGCGCCACGACGAGGAGGACTGGCACCTGCACGCCGTCTCCCGCGAGGCGCCCCTGACCCGCCGGATCCTCGTCGAGACGGCGATGGCCGTGATCGACGTGGTGCGCGCCGACGAGCTCGCCCGCCTGTCGCTCTGCGCCGACGACGGCTGCGGGGGCGTCGTCCTGGACCTCAGCCGCAACCGGTCGCGCCGGTTCTGCAGCACCACCTGCGCCAACCGCAGCGCCGTGGCCGCCTACCGCGCGCGGCGGGCGCACGACCGCGCCTGAGCGCCGCCGTGCGGTCCGATCCCGCCCCCGGCGTCGGACCGCGCGGCTACCGTCCCAGCCGTGCACCTCAAGACGCTGACGCTGCGGGGCTTCAAGTCCTTCGCCTCGGCGACCACCCTGCGCCTGGAGCCGGGGATCACCTGCGTCGTCGGCCCCAACGGCTCGGGCAAGTCCAACGTCGTCGACGCGCTGGCCTGGGTCATGGGCGAGCAGGGCGCCAAGACGCTGCGCGGCGGCAAGATGGAGGACGTCGTCTTCGCCGGCACCACCGGTCCGGGCGGGCGCCCGCCGCTGGGCCGCGCCGAGGTCGCGCTGACCATCGACAACAGCGACGGCGCCCTGCCGATCGGCTACGCCGAGGTGACCATCAGCCGCACGATGTTCCGCTCCGGCGGCTCCGAGTACGCGATCAACGGCACGCCCGCGCGCCTGCTCGACGTGCAGGAGCTGCTCTCCGACTCGGGCATCGGCCGGGAGATGCACGTCATCGTCGGGCAGGGCCAGCTCGACGCCGTCCTGCACGCCACGCCCGAGGAGCGCCGCGGCTTCATCGAGGAGGCGGCGGGGGTCCTCAAGCACCGCAAGCGCAAGGAGAAGGCGCTGCGGAAGCTGGACTCGATGCAGGCCAACCTGCTGCGCCTCGACGACCTCGCGGCCGAGGTCCGCCGCCAGCTCGGGCCCCTGGCCCGCCAGGCCGACGTCGCCCGGCGCGCCGCGACCGTGCAGGCCGCGGTCCGCGACGCCCGCGGCCGCCTGCTCGCCGACGACCTCGTGCAGGCGCAGGCGCTGCTGGCGGCGGAGCTGGCCGACGAGGCCGCCCAGCGCGCCCGCCGCGCGCAGGTGGAGGAGGAGCTCGCCGCGGCGCGGACGGCGCTCGCGGAGGCGGAGCGGGCCGCCGACGCCGCGGCTCCCCGGCTGGCGGCGGCCTCGGCGGCCTACTACGAGCTGCAGCCGCTGCGCGAGCGGCTGCGCGGCACCACGGCGCTGGCCGGCGAGCGCGAGCGCACCCTGCGCCCGCTCGCAGCGGCGCCACCGCGCCAGCGCGACGGGCGCGACCCGGAGGAGATGCTCGTCCAGGCGCAGCGGATGCGCGTGCAGGAGCAGGCCCTCGCCGAGCGGGTGCGCGAGGCCGGG
>NZ_JBZYWI010000213.1:0-3525 GCF_058932755.1 Quadrisphaera sp. DVD1 | reverse complement strand
GCACCCGGCCGCGTCCCGCGTAGGACACGGTGCGGCCCAGGTGCTCGGCGTCGAAGCCCGACAGCTTGTGCCCCTTGCCGAAGAAGCCCGTGCGCGCCAGCAGCACGACCGCCGGGTGCGTGAACATCACCACCACGAGCAGGTCGATGAGCGTCGTCAGCCCGAGGGTGAAGGCGAAGCCGCGCACGCTGCCGACGGCGAGGACGTAGAGCGTCGCGGCGGCGAGGAAGTTCACGGCGTCGGAGATGAGGATGGTGCGGCGGGCGCGGGCCCAGCCGGTCTCCACGGCGGCGACGAGCGAGCGGCCCTCGCGGACCTCGTCCCGCACGCGCTCGAAGAAGACGATGAACGAGTCGGCCGTGATGCCGATCGAGACGATGAAGCCGGCGACGCCGGCCAGGCTGAGCCGGTAGCCCTGGTACCAGCTGAGCAGCACGGTGACCAGGTAGGCGATGCCGGCGGCGACCACGAGGCTGCTCACCGTGACCAGGCCCAGCGCCCGGTACTGCGCGAGGGAGTAGACGACCACGAGCAGCAGGCCGATCGCGCCGGCGAGCAGACCGCGCTGGAGCTGCTCGGAGCCCAGCACCGCGGAGATCTGCTCCTCGGTCTCGACCGTGAAGGAGATCGGCAGCGCGCCGAACTCGAGCTGGTTGGCCAGCGTCGTGGCGCTCTCCTGCGTGAACGAGCCGCTGATCTCGGCGTTGCCGTCGGTGATCGGGCTGTTGATGGAGGGGGCCGAGACGACGGAGCCGTCCAGGACGATGGCGAACTGGTTGCGGGGCGGCTCGAGGCCGAACAGGCGGGTGCTGGTGTCGCGGAACGCCTCGGTCCCGGTGCGGTCGAGGTCGAGCTGGACGACCCACTCGTTCGTCGTCGCACCCGTGGAGGTCTGGCGCAGGCCGGCGGTGGCACCGGCGATGTCCGTGCCCTCCACCTCGACCGGGCCCAGCAGGTACTTGTAGAGCCCGTCGGTGCTGCAGGTGACCACCGGGGCGCCGGCGGTGTCCTCGAGGTCGGTGCCGACCTGGACGGGGTCGCTGCAGTCCAGCGCGTCGTAGGCGGCCTGCAGCTCGGGCGTGATCTGCGCCAGGTCGCTGGGGTCGGTCGGCTCGGCGGCCGCCGCGCCGGTGTCCGGCGCCGGGGTCTCCGCGCCCTGCGCGAGCAGCGCCTGCGGCAGCGCGCTCCCCTGGGCGCTCTCGCTCGGCGCGGGCGTCGCGGTCTCGGTGGGCGCCGGGGTGGCCGCCGGGTCACCGGCGGCGGGGTCGGCGGTCGCGGGGTCCTGGGCGGCGGGGTCCTGGGCGGCGGGCGCCTGGGCCCCGGCGGGGATGAAGACGTCCTGCAGCAGCACGGGGCGGAACCGCATCTGCGCGGACTGGGCGACGAGCGCCCGGGCCTGCGCCTGCTCGGCCGGGTCGCCGGGCAGGCTCACCACGATGTTGCGCCCGCCCTGGCTGGTCACCTCGGCCTCGGCGACGCCGGAGGAGTCCACGCGCTGCCGGATGATGGCGATGGCGTCGGCGATCGTCTGGTCGGTGATCTCCCCCTCACCGGGGGCGACCTCGGGGGTCAGGACGATCTGGGTGCCGCCGGCGAGGTCGAGCGCCAGGCGCGGGGTCCAGTCGGCGTCGGAGAACCGCACCGCGGAGGCGAGCCCTGCGACCAGGACGACGACCACGGCGGTGAGCCACAGCAGCGTCCGGCGGGCGCGGGAGGTGGAGGAACGGGCCAACGGGGTTCTCTTTCCTGAGCGGGAGCGCCGGGGCGCGGGGCGGCCTCAGCGCTGCGGAGGCTCGGTGCCCTGGGGGCCGTCGGGGTCGGGGTCACCGGGCGGGGTCGAGGCCTCGGTGGGGACGGCGTCCGGGACCGTGCGGGCCACGGCCTGGCGCGCCCACGTGGTCCGCAGGCCGGGGGCCGGCTCGAGGACCACCGTGGTCTCGCCGACCTCGAGGACGGTCGCGTGCAGCCCTGCGGTCGTGATGACGCGCTGGCCCGGGGCGAGGGAGGACTGCAGCTCGGCGAGGGCGCGCTGCTGCTTGCGGCCGCGGCTCATGATGAAGAAGAGCAGGGCCAGCGGCAGGAGCAGGATCAGGATGTCCATGCGGAGAGCGAGGTCCTTCCGCGGGCGCCGTGCGCCGCGTCGGTCGAGTTGCGGAGCGGCCCGGCGTGTGCCGGACGGGGCGGACTCTACCCGCCGTCCCTGGGCCCCTCGGTCTCCTCGGGAGAACCGGACCGGCCCGTGAGGTCCAGCCCGAGCTGCCCCGAGCGCGCGGCGGCGCTCTGCACCGGCGGCTGCAGCCCGAGGTGGCGCCAGCCCGCCTCCGTCGCCACCCGACCGCGCGGGGTGCGGCCCAGCATCCCCTCGCGCACCAGGAAGGGCTCCACGACGGTCTCGACCGTCTCGGCCTCCTCCCCCACGGCCACCGCCAGCGTGGACAGGCCCACCGGCCCGCCCCCGAAGGTGCGGCACAGGGCGCGGAGCACGGCGCGGTCGAGGCGGTCCAGGCCGATCTCGTCGACCTCGTAGACCGCCAGCGCGGCCCGCGCGGCGGCCTGGTCGACCGTGCCGTCGCCGCGCACCTGCGCCCAGTCCCGCACCCGGCGCAGCAGCCGGTTGGCGATCCGCGGCGTCCCCCGCGACCGGCGGGCCACCTCGATCGCGCCCTCGGTCGTCAGCGGCACGCCCATGAGCACGGCCGAGCGGTGCAGCACGCGCTGCAGCTCGCCCGCCGAGTAGAAGTCCAGGTGCGCGGTGAAGCCGAAGCGGTCGCGCAGCGGCGCCGGGAGCAGGCCGGCGCGGGTGGTCGCGCCGACCATCGTGAACGGCGGGAGGTCCAGCGGGATGGCCGTGGCGCCGGGGCCCTTGCCGACGACGACGTCGACCCGGTAGTCCTCCATGGCGACGTACAGCAGCTCCTCGGCGGGGCGCGCCACGCGGTGCACCTCGTCGACGAAGAGGACGTCGTTCTCCTCCAGCGAGGTGAGGACCGCCGCGAGGTCGCCGGCGTGCTGGATGGCGGGCCCGCTGGTCAGGCGCAGCGAGCTGCCCATCTCCGCCGCGATGATCATCGCGAGGGTGGTCTTGCCCAGGCCGGGAGGGCCGGAGAGCAGCACGTGGTCCGGCGGGCGGGAGCGGGCGCGCGCCGCCTCGAGCACGAGGGAGAGCTGCTCGCGCACCACGGCCTGGCCGACGAAGTCGCCCAGGCGCTTGGGCCTCAGCGCGCTCTCGGCGGCCCGCTCGACGGCGTCGGCGTCGGTGCCCACGAGGCGGTCGGCGAGGTCGGGCAGCTCGCCGAGGTCGACGTCGTCGGGAGACAGGTCGAGCGACCCGTCGGCCTCGCGGCGGCGCGCCGGCCCGCCGCCGGGCCCGCTGGTCGGCGGGACCATCAGCGCCGGCCCAGGTGGCGCAGGGACGCGCGCAGGAGCGCCGGGAGGTCCTGCGGGGCCACGGGGGCCTCGCCGCCGTCGTCGCTCGCGGCGCTCACGGCCAGGACGGCGTCCTCGGCCTGCTTGGCGCTCCAGCCG
>NZ_JBZYWI010000212.1:0-3584 GCF_058932755.1 Quadrisphaera sp. DVD1 | reverse complement strand
CCGAGGAGGTCGACCACCTCGGTGAGGAACCGCGAGGGCCGGCGCGGCTTCTTGCCCGCGCCCCACCACGCGCCGGACAGCAGCAGCAGGCTGCGGGCGCGGGTGAACGCCACGTAGGCCAGGCGCCGCTCCTCGGCGAGCTCGTGCGCGCCGCAGGCCTCGCGGAAGGCACGGCGCAGCAGCTCGGCCTCGCGGTGGTCGGCCGCGCCGGCCCAGCCCAGGGACGGCAGGGCCGCCACGTCGCCGCGCAGCTCGTAGGGCAGCGAGCCCAGGCCGGACAACCAGCCCGACGACGTCTCCCCGCAGGAGGGGAAGCTGCCCTCGACCAGCCCGGGCACCGCCACGACGTCCCACTCGAGGCCCTTGGCGGCGTGCACCGTGAGCAGCTGCACCGCCGTCCGGCTCGGCTCGACGCCGGGGCCCTCGCCCGGTGCCTCGGCCGGGCCCTCACCGCCCTCGTCGCCCGGGGCGAGGCCCCGCTCGCGGTGCTCGGCGGTGGCGAGCCAGGCGAGGAACCCGCCGAGGGAGGGCCGGTCGGCGCCCTCGGCGAAGGAGGCCGCGACCTCGGCGAAGGCGTCGAGGTGGGTGCGCGCCTCGGCCGGGCTGGTGGCGGGCGAGGACGCCAGCTCGACGTCGAGGAGCAGGGCGCGCTCGACCTCGGCGACGAGCTCGGGCAGGGGCAGGCCCGCCGCGGCGCGCAGGCGCCGCAGCAGCTGCGCCACCTGCACCAGCCGCTCGCGCCCGGCCGGCGACAGGCCGCGCCCGGACGGGCCGGTCCACTCCGGGCGGGGGAGGTCGTCGAGGGCGTCGACGACGCTGGCCGCGTCGACCAGCTCGCGCGCGGCCTCGGCGGCCGCGTCGGCGTCGGGGACGCCGTCCCGGCCCGTCTCGGCGTCCCCGCCCGCCGCCCGGGGGCGCGGCCGGCGGGCGGCGGCGGCCTCGGCCAGGGCCTGGAGGTCGCGGGGGCCGATCCGCCAGCGGGCGCCGGTGAGCAGCCGCAGCAGCGCGTCGCCGCGGCCCGGGTCGTGCACCACCGACAGCGCGGCGACGAGGTCCACGACCTCCGGGCGCGACAGCAGCCCGCCGAGGCCGACGACCTCCACCGGCAGGCCGCGCGCGCGCAGGGCCTGCTCGAGCGCCTCGAACTGCGAGCGCTTGCGGCACAGCACCGCCATCGTGCGGTGCACGGGGGCGGCCGGCCCGGGGCCCGGCGCCGCTCCCGCGGTGGCCTCGTCGGCGTGCCAGCAGGCGGCGAGGGCGTCGGCCACGCGCTCGGCCTCCTCGGCCGCGGTCTGCGCCCAGGTGGTCCGCACCTGGCCGGTGCCGGCGCCGGGGCGGGCCGCGAGCGCCGGCACGTCGAGCCGGGACAGCGCCCGCAGCGGGGCGGCGCTGCGGTTCGCGACGTCCAGCACGGCGACGTCGTTGCGCCAGCTCGTGGACAGGGCCGCGACCGGGGCGGGGGTGCCGTCGGCGGCGGGGAAGCGGGAGGGGAACTCCTCCAGGCCGCCCGCGCTGGCCCCGCGCCAGCCGTAGATGGACTGGTGGGGGTCGCCCACGGCGGTGACCGGGTGCCCGCCGCCGAAGAGGTGGCGCAGGAGCTCGAGCTGGGCGTGGGAGGTGTCCTGGTACTCGTCGAGCAGGACGACGCCGAAGCGGGCGCGCTCGAGGGCCCCGACGGCCGGCACCTGCGCGGCCACCCGCGCCGCGATCGCCACCTGGTCGCCGTGGTCGAGCACCTCGGCCTCGCGCTTGCGCTCGCGGTAGCGGCGCAGCAGGGGGATCACCTGGCGGCGGGCGTCGAGGTCGGCGAGGGCCTTGCGCACGTCGGCGTACTCCTTGCCCGGCAGGGCCCGCACGCGCTGGACGAGCGCCGCCAGGTGCGCGTCGAGGTCGTCGGGGTCGACGAGGTGCTCGGCGCACTCCCCCGCCAGGGACAGCACCGCCTCGACCACGGTCGACGGCGAGCTGTCGACCTCGCCGAGGTCGTCCCAGCCCTCCACGACCTCGGCGGCGAGCTGGTAGGCCGCCGCCTCGCCGACGAGCCGGGCGCGCGGCTCCACGCCCAGGCGCAGGCCGTGGTCGGCGACCACCGAGGCGGCGTAGGAGTGGTAGGTCGAGACCGTGGGCTCCCCCGCGCCGTCACCGGCGTCGAGGGCCCCGCCGCCAGCCCCGTCGAGGGGCAGCAGCCCGGAGCGGCGCAGGGCGGCCAGGCGCACCCGCACCCGCTCGGCCAGCTCGCCAGCGGCCTTGCGGGTGAAGGTCAGCCCGAGCACGCCCTCGGGCGCGACCAGCCCGTTGGCGACGAGCCAGACGACGCGCGCGGCCATCGTCTCGGTCTTGCCCGAGCCCGCACCGGCGACCACGAGCAGCGGTGACAGGGGCGCCTCGATGACGGCGGTCTGCTCCGGCGTGGGCCGGTGCTGGCCGAGCGCGGCAGCGATGTCGGCGGCGCTGAGCAGCCCGGTGGTGCCGGCGGCGCCCGCCCCGGGCGCGCTCACGCGCCCACCTGCCGGCCCTCGGGGCGCAGCGGGCAGCTCGTGCGCACCGGGCAGCGCGAGCACAGGTCGTTCTCGACGGCGTCGAAGGCCGAGGCGGCCATGCCCTCGGCGGTCTCCTCCAGCAGCCGGTGCGCCCAGGCGGGGTCGGCGGCGTCGGCCAGCGCCGGCTGCACCTGCTCCCCCGGCGACTTCGTGGCGCCGCCGAGCTGGACCAGCGCGGCGCCGCCGCTGCTGGCCGGGTGCTGGACGTGCTCCTCGAGGCCACCGGCCTCGACGACCACCTGGTAGAGGCCGAGCTGGGCGTGCGTGGGCACCTCGTCGGCGGCGGGGCGGCGGTTGCCGGTCTTGAGGTCGACCACGCGCAGCCCGTCGCCGTCGCGCTCGACGCGGTCGAGGCGCCCGCGCACCAGCGCCCGGCCCACCTGGACCTCGACCTCGGCCTCCACGGCCACCAGGTCGCGCCCCGCGGCGCGGGCGGAGGCGACGTAGGTGGCCAGCTTGGCCACGAGCCTGCGGGCGGTGCGGTGCTCGCGCTGCCCGATCCAGGTGTCGGGCAGCCCGAGGGAGGGCCAGCGCTCCTCGAGCGCCGCCGCCATCTCCTCGGGGCTGCCCTTGGGCATGAGCTGGGCGATCTCGTGCACGAGCACGCCGACGCCCTGGCTGACCGACTCCGCCGGCCGCCCGCCGCTGCCCTCCAGCAGCCAGCGCAGGGAGCAGCGCGAGAACGACTCCACGGCCGAGGGCGAGACCCGCACGGGCTCTTCGGGCTCGCGCAGCGGCCCGTCGTCGGACAGCGGCAGGAGGCCGTACCAGTCCTGCGGGGACGCCCCGGGCACCCCGCGCTCCGCGAGGCGGGCGAGGGCCGCCGCGGCGGCGGCGCGGCGGGCGTCGTCCACGACCTCGCCGGTGGCGTCGCGCGCCCCGAGCGGGGTGAGCAGCACCGAGCGCAGCTCGCCCACCAGCGCGGGCAGGCTCATCGCGCGCGGCACGGAGGTGAACGGGTGCTCGAGGTCGCTGGGCGGGTCGACGAGGTCGAGGAAGGCGGAGGGGCGCTCGTCCTCGCTGCGCACCGCCGTGGCCACCAGC
>NZ_JBZYWI010000211.1:0-3877 GCF_058932755.1 Quadrisphaera sp. DVD1 | reverse complement strand
CCGCGCCCCGCACCTCCCGCCCGATGGGCGGGAGCGCCTCGGTGTGGAGCTCCTCGACCGACGAGGGCAGCTCGGGCACCTGGAACGCCGCCAGCACCTCCACCGGGCGCCGTCCGGGCCGCTCCGGCGGCGGTCGCGCCCGCGGCTGACCCACCCCGCCCCGACGGCGCCCCGTTCCCCTGCCGGGGAGCGGGGCGCCGTCGTCGGTCCTGGTGCTCGGCCCTGGCGCACCCGACCGCGCTGCGGGACCATCGGGAGCACCGCCCCGACGACGCCAGGAGTCCTGATGTCCGTTCTGGAGATGCCCCCGGTCAGCGAGTGCACGGTCGACGGCTGCTCGTACAACCACGACGGCTGCCACGCCTTCGCCATCACCATCGCCGGCACGTCCGGCTCGGCGGAGTGCGGCACGTTCATCCCGCTGTCGGCCAAGGGCGGGCTCGACCGGGTCATCGCCCAGGTCGGCGCCTGCCAGCGCACCGACTGCCGGCACAACGCCGACCTGGAGTGCCGCGCCCCGTCCATCAGGGTCGGCGCCGGCCACGACCTCGCCGACTGCCTCACCTACGCACCCCGCTGACGAGCGCTCCCAGGCACCACCCCGCGCCCCCGCCGGGCGCAGGAGGAGGATGGGGGCCGCCATGAGCACCGCCCCCACCGCCCCGCCCGCCCCCGCGCGCCCGAGCTGGCAGCCGGTGCTCGTGTGGTCGGTCGGCGTCCTCGCCTACGTCGTCGCCGTCCTGCACCGCACCTCCTTCGGGGTGGCGGGGCTGGACGCCGTCCGCCGCTTCGACGCCAGCGCCAGCGCCGTCTCGGCGTTCACGGTGCTCCAGCTGCTCGTCTACGCGGCCCTGCAGGTGCCGGCCGGGGTGCTGCTGGACCGCTTCGGCTCGCGGCGGCTCATCGTGGCCGGGGCGCTGGTGATGGCCGGCGGCCAGCTCGTGCTGGCGCTCGGCACGACCATCCCGCTGGCCGTGCTCGGGCGGGTGCTCGTGGGCACCGGCGACGCGCTGACCTTCATCAGCGTGCTGCGCCTGGCCTCGGCGTGGTTCCCGCCCCGGCGCGCCCCGGTGATGACCCAGCTCACCGGCCTGATCGGCCAGCTCGGCCAGGTGCTGTCGGCGGTGCCGCTCGTGGCGCTGCTGGGCGGCCCGGGGTGGACCGCCGCCTTCACCTCCGCCGCCGCGGTCGGCGTCCTCGTGGCCCTGCTCGTCGCCGTCGCCGTGCGCGACGCGCCGGGGGTGCGCGTGGTGACCGGGCCGGCCCTGTCGTGGCGCAAGGCCGGCGACGACCTGGTGCGCGCCTGGCGCCACCCTGGCACCCGCCTGGGCCTGTGGAGCCACTTCGCGACGCAGTTCCCCGGCACCGTCTTCGCCCTCATGTGGGGCTATCCGTTCCTCGTCTCCGGCGAGGGCGTCGCGCAGGGCACCGCCAGCGCGCTGCTCACCGTGTTCGTGCTCACCGGCCTCGTGGCGGGCCCGCTGCTCGGCGTGATGGTCGCCCGCCACCCGCTGCGCCGCTCCTGGCTCGTGCTGGCCATCGTGGGGGTCAACGTCGCGGCCTGGACGGCGGTGCTGGTGTGGCCCGGCCCGGCGCCGCTGTGGCTGCTCGTGCTGCTCGTCCTCGCCCTGGCGACCGGCGGGCCGGGGTCGATGGTCGGCTTCGACTACGCCCGCACCTTCAACCCCGCCGACCGGCAGGGGACGGCGACCGGCATCGTCAACATCGGCGGGTTCGTGGCCTCGCTCATCGTCGTGCTGGCGGTCGGGGTCGTGCTCGACGCCACCGGCGGTGACTACTCCCTGGGCGACTTCCGCGCGGCGATGAGCACCCAGTACGTGCTCTGGGTGGTCGGCCTGGTCGGCGTGCTCGTCGCCCGCCGGCGGGTGCGCCGGGTGATGGCCGCCGAGGGCGTCGTCGTGCCGCCCGTGCGCGACGTCGTCGCGCGGCTCCGCGCCCAGCGCCGGGGGCGCTGAGCCCCGCCCGGGCCGAGGAGCGCCGGGTCAGCTGGTGGGCTCGTCCTCGTCCTTGACGGCCGGCGGCGGCACGGTCAGGTCGCTGGGGCGCAGCCGGTAGACCCGCAGGTCGAGGTCGTAGTACTTCGACGTCTCCCCGACCCACTCCATGCCGAGGCGCCGGGCGATCCACTCCGCCCGCTCGTTGCCGGGGCGCACCACGGCGAACACCTCGGCGGCGGACTGCTCGAAGGCCCAGCGGGCGAGGGCGCGCGCCCCCTCGCTGGCGTAGCCGCGGCCCCAGTGCTCGGGCGCGAGCTGCCAGGCAATCTCCAGGTCCTCGTCGTGCGGGGGCATGGTGCGCAGGGTGAGCGCGCCCACCACGACGCCGTCCTCCTGGCGGGCGAGGGCCCAGCGGCCGACGAAGGTCTCGGCGTCACCGCCGGCGAGGGGCTGCTCGGCGGCCCAGCGGCGCATGAGGGCGGCCATGGCCTCCTCGTCCGCCACCGGCTCGGTGGCCGGGGCGAGCCAGCGGGTCACCCGCTCGTCGCCGAAGACGGCGAGGGCGGCAGCCGTGTCGCCGGGCTCCCAGTCCCGCACGACGAGCCGCGCGGAGGTCACGAGTGTGCTCACGTCGCCCACGGTAGCGCCCGCCCGTCGGGTCCCGATGATCACGAGGGATGATCCTCGGGTGGGTGCCGGTGCGGACGCGGTGGACGCCGCCCTCGTGGGTGCGGGCGGCGCGGGGCTCGCGGTGCTCGACCAGGTCGCCCGGGGCCTCCTGGCCGCGCCCGGGGCGCGGCGCTCGGCGTCCGGTGGGCCGGGCCGGGCCCTGCGGGTGGCGCTGGTCGATCCCCTCGACCGGCTCGCCGACCGTCCCGCGGACCGCACCTGGTGCTCCTGGGACGTGGCCGGCAGCGTGGGGGCCCGCGAGCTGGAGCCCGCCGTCCACCGCGCCTGGCGGCACGTCTCGGTGATCGGCGCGGACGGCGTCGAGCAGGTGCTCGACCTCGCGCCGCTGCGCTACGCGATGGTCCGCAGCGAGGACTGGTACGCCGGCGTCGCCGCGCGGGTGGACGCCGCCCGCTCCGCCGGGCTGCTCGAGGTGGTCGCCCTGCGGGCCGCCGCGCAGGCCGTCTCCGACGGCGCCGAGCGGGCCCGCGTGACCTCCCCGGCGGGGGAGGTGGAGGCGACCTGGGTGCTCGACTCGCGCCCCGCCGCCCCGGTGCGGCCCGGCGCCACCACCCTCCTGCAGCACTTCCGCGGCGCGCGGGTGCGCACCTCCGCCCCGGCGGTGGACCCGCAGCGCGCCGTCCTCATGGACTTCACCGCGCCGCAGCCGGCGTCCGGGCTGGCGTTCGGGTACGCGCTGCCCAGCGACGAGCGGACCGTGCTCGTCGAGCACACCGAGTTCTCCCCGGCCGTCCTCGACGACGCCGGGTACACCGCGGCGCTGGACGCCGCGCTGGCCCGGGCGCTCGGGGAGGCCGCCCGCGGCGCGGTGGTGGAGCACGTCGAGCAGGGGGTGATCCCCATGACGGACGCCGTCTTCGCCCGCCGGGCCGGGCGGCGCGTGCTGCGCCTGGGCACCGCCGGAGGGGCGGTGCGCCCGGCCACCGGCTACGCCTTCACCGCGATGCAGCGCCAGGCCCGGGTGGTCGCGGCCCAGCTGCTGGCCGGGGCCGAGGTGCTGCCGCCGCGGCCCTACCCGCGCCGGCACGCCTGGATGGACGCCCTCGTGCTCCGCGGCCTCGCCGACGGCAGCCTCGACGGGCCCGCCTTCTTCGCCCGCCTGTTCGCCCGCAACCCCCCGCACCGGGTGCTGACCTTCCTCGACGGCCTCACCGGCCCCGGCGCCGAGCTGGCCCTCATGGCCACCGCCCCGCGGGCCACGATGCTGCGCGCTGTGGCCGCCGACGCCG
>NZ_JBZYWI010000210.1:0-3967 GCF_058932755.1 Quadrisphaera sp. DVD1 | reverse complement strand
GGGCACCGCGCCGGGCACCCCGGCGTGCGCGCCGGTCCGCACCGCGTCGGCCACGAGGTGGTGCGGCGCCGCGTAGGTGACGGTCACCTCGACGACGTCCCCCGGGCGCGGCAGCTCGGCGTCCACCGGCAGGCCCACGTGCACGAGCCGGTTGTCGCGGGCCCGGCCCGAGAGCCGGGCGGTGGCGCCGTCCTTGCGGCCCTCCCCCTCGGCGACGAGCACCTCGACCACGCGACCCACCTGGGTCTGCGCCTCGGCGGCGGAGATCCGCTCCTGCAGGGCGATGAGCCGCTCGTAGCGCTCCTGGACCACGGCCTTGGGCACCTGGTCGGCCATCGTGGCGGCCGGCGTCCCGGGGCGCGGGGAGTACTGGAAGGTGAAGGCGGAGGCGAACCGCGAGGCCTCGACCACGCGCAGGGTCTCGGCGAAGTCCTCCTCGGTCTCGCCCGGGAAGCCGACGATGATGTCGGTGCTGATCGCGGCGTCCGGGATGGCGGCGCGCACGCGGTCGAGGATCCCCAGGAAGCGCTCGGAGCGGTACGAGCGGCGCATCGCGCGCAGCACCCGGTCCGAGCCGGACTGCAGCGGCATGTGCAGCTGCGGCATGACGTTCGGGGTCTCGGCCATCGCGGCGATGACGTCGTCGGTGAAGGACGCCGGGTGGGGGCTGGTGAAGCGCACCCGCTCCAGCCCCTCGATGCCGCCGCAGGCGCGCAGCAGCTTGGCGAACGCGCCGCGGTCGCCGAGCTCGACGCCGTAGGTGTTGACGTTCTGGCCCAGCAGCGTCACCTCGACGACGCCGTCGGCGACGAGCGCCTCGACCTCGGCGAGGACGTCACCGGGACGGCGGTCGCGCTCCTTGCCGCGCAGCGCCGGGACGATGCAGAACGTGCACGTGTTGCTGCACCCCACGGCGATGGAGACCCAGCCGGAGGCCGCGGACTCGCGCGCCGCCGGCAGCGTGGAGGGGAAGACGTCGAGGGACTCGAGGATCTCCAGCTGCGCCTCGCCGTTGTGCCGGGCGCGGTCGAGCAGCGCCGGCAGCGCCCCGACGTTGTGGGTGCCGAAGACGACGTCGACCCAGGGGGCCTTCGCCACGATCGTGTCGCGGTCCTTCTGCGCCAGGCAGCCGCCGACGGCGATCTGCATGCCCGGGCGCCGGGCCTTGACCGAGGCCAGGTGACCGAGGTTGCCGTAGAGGCGGTTGTCGGCGTTCTCGCGCACCGCGCAGGTGTTGAAGACCACGACGTCGGCCTCGCCCGCCTTCGCGGCCTCGTCGTCGGCGCGGACGTAGCCGGCCGTCTCGAGGAGCCCGGCCATCCGCTCGGAGTCGTGGGCGTTCATCTGACAGCCGTAGGTGCGGACGGCGTACGTGCGGGACTGGACCACCGGGCAAGGATAGGTCGCCGTGAGCACCCCCGAACCGGTCGATCCCGCCGCCCCGGTGCTGCGCGGCCCGGTGATCATGGGCCAGGCGTGGCGGGACCTGACCTTCCTGCACTGGGCGGTCGACCCCGAGCGCGTGGCGCCGCTCATGCCGCCGGGCGTGCGGCCCGACGTCGTCGACGGCGCCACGTACGTCGGGCTGATCCCCTTCCGCATGGTCGGGGCGGGCCTGGGCCGCGGCCCCGGGGTGCCGTGGGCCGGCACGTTCCTCGAGACCAACGTCCGGCTCTACAGCGTCGACGCCACCGGGCGCCGCGGCATCGTCTTCCGCACCCTGGAGTGCTCGCGCCTGGCGGTGGTGCTCGGCGCGCGCGCCTCCTTCGGCCTGCCGTACCGCTGGGCGCGGATGGCCTTCGACGACCGGCCCTCGCCGGCCGGGCCGGGCGCGGCCGTGCCGGGCCGCCAGGTCGCCTACGCGACCCGCGGGCGGGGACGCCGGTCGGGCGCCTCCAGCCGCGTCGTCGTCGAGGTCGGTGACCCCCTGCCTCCCGGGGAGGACGCGCTGGCGGCCTTCCTCACCGCCCGCTGGGGCCTGCACGAGGCGCACCTCGGCCACACCTGGTACGTCCCGAACGAGCACGAGACCTGGCCGCTGCACGCCGCGCGCGTGCTGGCCCTGGAGGACGACCTGGTCGCCGCGGCGGGACTGCCCGAGCTCGCCGGGCGGGCGCCGGACCACGTGGCCTTCTCCCCCGGCGTCCGCACCCGCTTCGGCCTGCCCGGCGACGCCCGGACGCCGCGCCGCTGACCGCTCGGGGCGGCCGCCGGCCAGATCTCGATGCGGTCACGTCAGGGTGGTCACCCACCTCGGCTCGTGACCATCCCTTTGCCTGAGCGCTACGTTGCCCGCATGACCGTTCCGACCGCCCGCGACGCCGCGGCGCCTCCCCTGGTGGTCCTGGACGGCGTCAACAAGCACTTCGGCGCCCTGCACGTGCTCAAGGACATCGACCTCACCGTGGGCCGCGGTGAGGTCGTCGTCGTCATCGGCCCCTCCGGCTCCGGCAAGTCCACCCTGTGCCGCACGATCAACCGGCTGGAGACGATCGAGTCCGGCACGATCACCGTGGACGGCGCGCCGCTGCCCGAGGAGGGCAGGGAGCTGGCGAAGCTGCGCGCCGACGTCGGCATGGTCTTCCAGTCCTTCAACCTCTTCGCCCACAAGTCCGTGCTGGACAACGTCACGCTGGGGCCGGTCCAGGCGCGAGGGCAGAAGCGGGCCGACGCCGAGCGGCGCGCCCGCGAGCTGCTGGAGCGCGTCGGCGTCGCCGACCAGGCCGACAAGCTGCCCGCCCAGCTCTCCGGCGGCCAGCAGCAGCGCGTGGCGATCGCCCGGGCGCTGGCGATGGACCCCAAGGTGATGCTCTTCGACGAGCCGACCTCGGCCCTGGACCCGGAGATGATCAACGAGGTCCTCGAGGTGATGGTCGCCCTGGCCGCCAGCGGGATGACCATGGTCGTCGTCACCCACGAGATGGGCTTCGCCCGCCGGGCCGCCGA
Source organism: Quadrisphaera sp. DVD1 (assembly GCF_058932755.1). Classification (NCBI taxonomy): domain Bacteria; kingdom Bacillati; phylum Actinomycetota; class Actinomycetes; order Kineosporiales; family Kineosporiaceae; genus Quadrisphaera; species Quadrisphaera sp. DVD1. The sequence continues at coordinate 1,021 of NZ_JBZYWI010000210.1, read as the reverse complement.
CCGCGTCGTGTTCATGGCCGACGGCGAGATCGCCGAGGTGGCCACGCCCGAGGAGTTCTTCACCGCCCCGCGCTCCGCGCGCGCCCGGGACTTCCTGTCCAAGATCCTGACCCACTGACCGACGGAGGACCCACCATGAGGAACGCGCGCACCAGCGCCCTGGCCGGCGCGGCCGTGGCCGCCCTGCTCCTGACCGCCTGCGGCGGTGGCGGCGACGACGACGGCGGGGACGCCGCCGCCGAGCCCAGCGCCTCGGAGGCGCCGACCTTCGAGGCCGGCACGACGATGGCCGAGATCGCCGAGCGCGGCACGATCACGGTCGGCACGAAGTTCGACCAGCCCGGCTTCGGCCTCAAGGGCCTGTCGGGCGACCCCGAGGGCTTCGACGTCGACATCGCCGAGTACATCGCCGCGCAGCTGGGCGTCGACGCCGAGGGCATCACGTGGGTCGAGGCGCCCAGCGCCCAGCGCGAGGACCTCATCGTCAACGGCGACGTCGACCTCGTCGTGGCCACGTACACGATCAACGACAAGCGCAAGGAGCGGATCACCTTCGCGGGCCCGTACTACGTCGCCGGCCAGCAGATCATGGTCGGCGCCGACGAGGACCGGATCTCCGGGCCCGAGGACCTCAAGGCCAACCCCGACGTGAAGATCTGCTCGGTGGAGGGCTCCACCCCCGCGGAGAACATCCGCCAGTACCTGGCCTCCCCCGACCAGCTCGTCCTCTTCGCCGGCTACGACGAGTGCGTCTCGGCGATGCAGACCGGCCAGGCCCAGGCGCTGACCACCGACAACGTCATCCTCACCGGGTACGTCGCGGAGAACGAGGGCGAGTTCAAGCTCGTCGGCGAGCAGTTCACCGAGGAGCCCTACGGCATCGGCATCACCAAGGGCGACGTGGCGATGTGCGAGTTCGTCAACGACGCCCTCGCCTCGGCCGCCGAGGACGGCTACTACGAGGAGTCCTGGAACGCCACGGCCGGGCAGTACGAGGGCACCGAGCTGCCCGAGCTGCCCG